>NZ_JBWKZH010000005.1:0-166847 GCF_059424305.1 Hydrogenophaga sp. GW456-12-10-14-TSB4
CTCGTTGGGCGTCTTCTGCCGATTGGAACCCTCGACCAGCGCGATCATCCGGTCCAGGAAACTGTGACCCGGCTCAGCCGTGACGCGCAGCACGATGCGGTCAGACAGCACCTTGGTGCCGCCGATCACACCCGATCGATCGGTGCCCGCCTCGCGCAGCACCGGAGCAGATTCACCCGTGACCGCGGACTCATTGATGGTCGCCAGGCCCTCGACAATCTCCCCGTCGGCAGGGATCAACTGCCCTTCCTCGACCACCACCAGATCGCCGGGCCTGAGTTCCGCCGCGGGCACAGCGTGCTCGCGCCCCGACGAAGACAGACGGCGCGCGACCAGGTCTTTGCGTGCGCGGCGCAGCGAGGCGGCCTGGCCCCGGCCGCGGGCCTCGGCGACCGCTTCGGCGAAGTTGGCGAACAGCACCGTGGCGAACAGGATGAACGTGACCGCCCAGCCGAAACCGGCAGTGGTCCAGCCCGCGATCGTCGCCACGGCGGTGACGACGGTTCCCAGCCACACCACGGCCATCACCGGGTTCTGAATGGCGTGTTGCGGAGCGAGTTTCTTGAACGAATCAATGAGCGCGGGCTTCAGACTTTGGCCTGTACCTGCCGACGAATTTGCATGTGTGGTATTCATATGGACTCCCTTCAACGAGCCAGCAGATCGGTCAGCAACAGGTGGTCGGCCACAGGGCCCAGGACCAGCACCGGCATGAACTGCAACAGGGTGAGGATGACGACGATGCCGATCAGCGTCAGGGCGAAGGTCGGCGTTTCAACGTGCAGCGTGCCAGCGCCTTCGGGCGCGCGGCGCTTGGCTGCCAGCATGGCGGCGATGGCCAGCGGAATCACGAGGGCGGGGAAGCGGCCCAGCGCCAGCACGATCGCGCAGCTCACGTTCCACCAGGGCGTGTTGTCGCCCAGGCCCTCGAAACCCGAGCCGTTGTTGGCAAAGGCCGAGAGGTACTCGTAGAACACCTGGCTGATGGCGTGGAAGCCCGGGTTGGAGTTGCCGGTCAGGCTGGGCACGGCCAGCGTGACGGCCGTGAAGCCCAGGATGACGAGCGGCTGCAGCAGCACCAGCACGGCGAGCAGCTTGACCTCGGGCCCTTCGATCTTGCGGCCGAACAGCTCCGGCGTGCGGCCGGTCATCAGGCCCGCGAGGAAGACGGAAAGCAACAGGTAGATGATGAACTGTTGCAGCCCGCAGCCCACGCCCCCCCAGATGGCGTTGATCAGCATGTTGACCATCGACATCATGCCGGTCAGCGGCGCTGTCGAGTCGAGCATCGAGTTGACCGAGCCGTTGTTCACCTGGGTGGTCACCGAAGCCCACAAAGCGGAGGCTTCGACACCGAAGCGGACTTCCTTGCCCTCCATCAGGGCGATGTCGGTGGTCGTCGCGGAGTGGCCCTCCGACCACAGGGACAGGCCCGCGGAAACCACGGACATGGCCAGCATCGTGCCGAACACCATCGCGCCGAACTTCCGGCGCCCCGTGAACGGCGCGATCATGAAAATGATGCTCACTGGAATCAGGCAGATCGCCAGGGTTTCCAGGAAGTTCGACAGGGGCGTGGGATTCTCCAGCGGCACAGCGCTGTTGGGGCCGTACCAGCCGCCACCGTTGCTGCCGAGCTGCTTGATGGCCACCATGGGAGCGACCGGGCCCAGCGGGATCTTCTGCTCCTTGAACTCGGCCGTGGACTCAACGGGCGTGGCGACAGGGCCGGCGGCCAACGTCGCCGGCACGCCTTGCCAGGTCAGCAACGCCGACCACACCAGGCACAGGGGCAGCACGAAGCGAAGCGTCGCGCGGACCACATCGGCCCAGTAGTTGCCGACGTCGATCACGTCCGCAGGCGCGGTCACCGCACCTTCTGCACTGCGTTCCATGGCCTGGCGGCCGCCGAAGAGGCCGCGCAGGGTGGCCGCGACCACCGCCAGCCCCATCACGGGCGTGATCACCTGCAGTCCGACAATGCCCGTCATCTGCGCCAGGTAGGACAGCTGCGCCTGACCCGAGTAGTGCTGCTGGTTGGTGTTGGTCAGGAACGAGACCATGGTGTGCAGCGCCAGGTCCCAGCTCATGTTGGGAATGCCGTCCGGGTTGAGTGGCAACCAGGCCTGGGTCATGAGGATCACCCAGACCACGATGGCCAGCAACAGATTGGAGAGCAGGAATCCGCCGGCGTAACCGCGCCAGCTCATGCCGACGCCGGGACGTGTGCCGAGCACGGCATAGATGGGCCGTTCGATCCAGCCGAACAGCACGTCGCTGCGCATGGGATCGCCGCGCATGACCGCGGCCAGATAACGCCCGAGAGGCCAGCCGAAGGCCACGAGCAGTGCGAGAAGAAGAAGGGACTCAACCATGATGGAGCACTCCGAGGGAGAGCGGTGCGGCAGCGACCACCATGGACGTGCGTAGCTTGAGGCGCATGTTGTTGTGCGTGAACGAATGGCGAAATTGCCAGCGGAAAGTATTCGGCCGAACCGCGGGAGCCGACATAACTTATGCGTAAATTCCAAACGCACGCGCCGCTGGAAGCGCCCGCGGCCAGTGCGTTTGGCGCGCTTCCCTGTCCAGAATTTATGGTGAATTTACGGCGCACCGCGCCGTGCCGGACTAACGTCCAACCCTCTTTCTACGGGCTGCCTGCGCCATGCCTCAGTTTCTTCAAGACATCCTCTTCATCTCTCTCGTCGCCGTCTGCTTCGTCGCGCTTTTTCGCTTGCTGGGCGGTGCGATCGAGTGGAAAGAACACCAGCGCGGCGTGAAGAAATCGAGCGTGGCTCATGACCAGTGACTGGATGCACGCCCTGCTGGCCGTGCTCTCCCTGGTGCTTCCCATGCTGTTCGCATGGCTGCTCATCAACCTGCCCGAGTTGCGCAAGCGTTGCAAGCGATTTTTCGACGGTCCATGAGCACGCCTTGAAAGTGAGCGCAGATGCTCATGCCATGGCGGTCGAAGCCCCTATCATTCAGCGCACGGTGCTCGCGCTGCAAGCGCATTGCGCGGAACCGTGGTTCAGACCAAAGGCCACCCGATGTCAGCTGAGTCCCCTACCGCCTGCGTGCGTGCGTTTCGCCAGGTTCTGTTGTGGCCCTTGCGCCTGATGCCGGTGCGGGGCTCCGAGGGCCAGCACGCCAAACCCTGGCAACTGCTGGCAGACATGGGCGAGGCCTCACCCTGGCGCGAGGTGGTGGATGAATTCACGGGCGACAGCAGTCGTTTCCACGAACGCCACTACAACGAATTCGTGACCTTTCTGCCCTATGTGCAGCGTTTCCTGTACGGCGAAGGACGCAGCCAGGAGGGCAGCCGCGCGACGGGCTCGCCGATGCGGGTGTTCAGGCGCAGCGACGTCAGCGCCGTGCGAGCGGTGCTGCATCCCGGCGCTCCACCCATCACGCTCGACATCGTCCACGTCGACCTTTATTTTTTTCTCGATCTGGATCTGGTGCTGCTCAATGTCGAGGTCAGCGCCCGCGACCTGACGCTGGCCCAGGCTCAGGAGTTGCTTTACCGCTTCGGCCGTGGCTACCCCGCCGGATGGGATGCGGATGGCCATGCGCAGCACTGCCTGTACAGCGCCGAGTGGCTGGACGCCGCCGGGCAGGTTCTCGCCCGATCCGACGCCAACCAGCGCGACCTCTTCATGGCCCATGTCAGCAGCCACCGCGCCCCACGCATCGCCGCCCACTGGGCCTGGCTGCTGGAGCCCTTGGTGAGCGACCATTCCGACCGGACAGGGCGCCTGCGCTATCGCCAGATCGAGTACTACCGCATGCCGCAACTGGCCTTTCTGGCGCTGGACGATCCGCGGGCACTGAGCCGCAACGACATCATCCGTCTCGGGCTGGTGACCGGGGCCGCCACCTCAAGCGACGAGTCCAGCCTGCCCTATGCCGAGGAGCACCTGGCCGACTTCGAGAAGCGCTACTGTTATGACCGCTTCTGGAGCAACAGCGGTGCCGCTCCCAACACGCGCTATGTGTGCAGTGGCCATTCGCTGCTGGTGCTGGGCGACGCCAACAGCCCGTTTTATGTCTGCCGTGACCGGGGCGTGCTGGCGCAGTTCCGGCACCAGCACTTCCTGCTGTTCCTGATCGCGCATTTCCAGAAGGCGGCGCTGCTGATGTTTTCGGACCGGTTGGCCGAGGCCCTGAAAAACCTGGACATTGCCGACGCGACCAGCGTGCGACGTTTCAAGCGCACGATCCGCGACAGCTTTGCCGGTTTTCTGCGCTTCACGCACCGGTACTGGTTTCACGAGGTATCCGAGCAGGCCCAGGTGCGCGCCCTGTTTCACCTGTGCGCCCACCATCTCGGTCTGGACCCGCTGTACACGGAGGTCAAGGAGCGCATTGGAGAGATGAACCAGTACCTCGACGCTGACAGCCTGCGCCGTCAGGCCAACACCGTCGTGCGCCTGACCGTCGTGACCATCTTCGGCCTGATCGGCACCGTGACCACGGGCTTCCTGGGCATGAATCTGCTGGCCGAGGCCGATGCGCCCATGGGCCGCAAGCTGGGGATTTTCATCCTCGTGTTCGTGTTGACCACCTCTCTGACCATTTACACCATGGTCAAGTCAAAACGCCTGTCCGATTTTCTGGACGTGCTTTCAGATGAGCGCACCAACGCCTGGCAAAAATTCAAGGCGCTGGGCTTGGTCTGGCGGCGCACGGGGGATTGAGGACTTGTCGCCTGGCCGTCGGCCCCGGTGAACGAATCGGCCAAGGTGGTGTCGGAAGGAGGAGCGTGCCATGATCGCAGGAACCGCCCATGAAGACCACCGGAGCTTCGATCGCCTCCCCCTCGGGCCCCGTCGGCCTGCGGCGTGACGCCGCGCGCGATCTGGCGGTGGGGGCCGCCCTGGTGGGCGTGCTCGCCACGGCGCTGGGCGCGGCGGGTGGGCTGGGCCTGGACTACGTGGCCAAGACCGGGCTGATCTATGGCCTGGGCGCCTGGCTGGTGTGGCGCGCCCTGGCCCACCACCCTCACCCGCGCTTCGGCCCCGCCAACCGCGTGACGCTGTGGCGGCTGGGGTCCATGTCGCTGCTCGCGGCCCTGGTGGGCGAAGCCCTGCCCCGCCCGCCGCTGCCGTCGATGGCCCCGGCGGCCTGGTGGCTGGTGGTGATCGCCACCGCCACGGCCCTGCTCGACGCGGTGGACGGCGCGCTGGCCCGGCGCAGCGGGCTGGCCAGCGCCTTCGGCGCCCGCTTCGACATGGAGACCGACGCGGCCTTCACCCTGGTGCTGTGCGCGCTGGTGCTGCAGGCCGGCCAGGCCGGCCCCTGGGTGCTGGCCTCGGGGCTGATGCGCTATGCCTTCGTGGCCGCATCCCGGCCCTGGCCCTGGCTGGCCGGCGCGCTGCCGCCGAGCCGGCGCCGCCAGACGGTGTGCGTGGTGCAGATCACCGCGCTCATCATCTGCCTGGGGCCCATCGTGCCGCCCTGGCTGGCGGCCTCGCTGGCGGCGTTCAGCCTGGCCCTGCTGAGCCTTTCGTTCGCGATCGACGTCCGGACCCTGGCGCGGCAGCGCCCCACCCTCCTGGAGACCTGAGCCATGCGCACTTCCTCCGCCTTCCTCCTTCCGCTGGCGCTTTGCGCCCACCTGCTGGCCGCCGCGCCCGCACATGCCCAGGCGGCCAAATACGAGCTGGACCCCGACCACATCACCGTGGCCTTTCTGGTGGACCACATCGGCTACGCCAAGGTGCTCGGCATGTTCCGCTCGGCGCGCGGCAGCTACCGCTTCGACGAGGCCACCGCCACGCTGTCGGACGTGCGCATCGAGGTGGAGACGGCCAGCGTTTTCAGCAACCAGCGCAAGCGCGACGATCACTTGAAGGGCCCGGACTTCCTGAACAGCGGCGAGTTTCCGCGCATGGTGTTCACCGCCGGCAGCGCCAAGCGCACCAGCGAGCGCAACTTCGAGATCAACGGCCAGCTGGAACTGCTGGGCAAGTCCCTGCCTCTCACGCTGCAGGCGACCTGGAACAAGAGCGCCGAGTCGCCCATGGGCGGGCCGCTGCGCAAGCCTTACACCATGGGCGTGTCCGCGCGCGGCAGCTTCAAGCGCAGCACCTACGGCATGAACTACGCGGTGTCCAACGGCTGGGTCGGCGACGAGGTGCCGCTGATCATCGAGTTTGAAGCGGTGCGCCAGTGAGCGACGCGCCGCCGCGGTGGCTCCCGTGGCTGCTGCGCTTCGGCCTGGCGTTCGCGCTGCTGAACGCGCTGTGGACCTTCGAGAACCGCTGGCCGGGCTTCGGCGTGCGCAGCATGCCGCGCCTGTCGTTCGAGCTGTGCCTGGCGGTGGTGGCGCTGATGGGCTGGGTGCGCTGGCGCGGCCGGCTCCCGGCGCGCGCGGCCACCGCGCTGGCCCTGGGCTTCGTGTGCCTCGTGCTGGTGCGCTACGCGGACGTGACCGCCCCGGCCGTGCTGGGCCGGCCGGTCAACCTGTACTGGGACGGCCGCCACGCCGCCGAACTGCTGCACCTGGCCACCCAGACCCTGCCCGCCTGGCAGCTGTGGGCCCTGGCGTTGGCGCTGCCGCTGGGTGCGGTGCTGCTGGTGGCCCTGGTGCGCCGCGCGATCGGGGTGCTGGCGCAGTGCCTGGCCTGGGAGCGCCCGCGGCCGTGGCTGCTGGCCACGGCGGCCGCCTGCACGCTCAGCTTTGCCGCCTACGTGCCCGGCGAACGCGACACGCGCTGGTTCTTCTCGCTGCCGCTCACGCCCACGCTGTTGCACCAGGGCGAGCTGCTGGCGCGCGTGGCGTGGCCGGCCTCGGCCGAGGCCGCGCTGGGCGCGAGCCCGGCCTTCGAGGGCGACCTCTCCGGGCTGGTGGGGCCGCAAGGTCCGGCGGACGTGCTGCTGGTGTTCGCCGAGTCCTACGGCATGGTCAGCTTCGACCGGCCCGAGCAGGCCGCCGGGCTCGCGGCGGCGCGGGCCGCACTGGACGAAGCCATCCACGCCGGCGGGCGCGCCGTGGTCAGCGCGAGCGTGACGGCGCCCACCGTCGGCGGCGCCTCGTGGCTCTCGCACGCCGCGCTGCTGGCGGGCGTGGACACGCGCGACCCGGGCGACCACGACCTGCTGCTCACCAGCGACCGGCCCACGCTGGTGCGCCATTTCGCGCGCCACGGCTACCGCACCGTGGGCTGGATGCCGGGCCTCAAGCGCCCCTGGCCCGAAGGCGCCTTCTACGGTTTCGACCGCCTCGCGAAGGACGCCGACCTGGGCTACACCGGGCCCGACTTCGGCTACTGGCGCATCCCCGACCAGGCGGCGCTGGCGCTGCTGCACATGCAGGAACTCACGCCCACCGCGGATCGCGCACCGCGCTTCGTGGTGTTCCCGACCACCGGCACGCACGCGCCCTTTCACCCGCTGGCGCCCTTCGTGTCCGGCGGCTCGCGGCTCACCGGCCCCCTCACCTACACACCGGCGCAGGCCACCGCCGCGCAGGCCGCCCCGCTGGCGGTGCGCGAGCCCCTGCAGCCCTACCTGGAGAGCCTGCGCTACCAGCACGCCTGGCTGGCCGACGACCTGAGGCAGCGCTCGGCCCGGCCGATGGTGATGGTGGTGGTCGGCGACCACCAGCCGCCGGCGCTGGTGAGCGGGCCTTCGGTGTCGTGGGACGTGCCGGTGCACGTGATCAGCGAGGACCGCGCCCTGCTGCAGCGCCTGCTGGGCAGCGGGTTCGTGCCCGGCCTCACACCGCCCGAGGAGGCGCTCGGGCCGATGCATCGGCTGACCGGGGTGCTGCTGGCGGTGTTCAACGCGCCCGCGGCGCACGAGGCGCAGGGCGTCGAGCACGTGGGCGCACCCGCGAGCCCCCGGCATCCCGGGACCTGAACGCTCAGGTTGCGAGCCAGGCATGCACGTCGCCCGAGGGTGCGTCCGCCGGCAAGGCTTGCAACCAGCCGCGCATGGCCTCGGCATCCTCGCCTTCGGGCTTCAGCAGACGCTGCCGCTCGCCCAACGACACGGCGTAGCGGTAGCGCCCGGGCCCGGCCAGCGATTCGAGCCGGTCGATGCAGCCCAGCGCCACGTCGCGCACGGCCGGCACGAACTCGAAGGACAGCGCCGGCAGGGGTCGGTTCAGGCCCATGAGCACCTCCAGCTCGAAGCCTTCGACATCGATCTTCACGAAATCGGGCACGCCGTGCCGGGCGATCAGCGCGTCCAGCGTGGTCACGGACACCAGCGGCCCGGCCTGCCAGCGCACGCCCCGGAACGACGGCGCCGCGCCGGCGCGCTGCACGAAGTCGGTGGAAAGCGTGGCCACGGTGGGGGTGCGCGGGCTGGCCATCAGGCGCGCTTCGCCGGGCGCGCGGCCCAGCGCCTGCGGCAGCAGGGTCACCTGCGCATCGTGGTCGAACCGGTGCCGCAGCATCCGGATGAAATCGGGTTGCGGCTCCAGTGCCACCACCCGTGCGCCGAGCCGGCGAAAGGCCGCCACGCGGTTGCCGGCGTGGGCGCCGACGTCGAACGCCAGGCCACCCGTCGGCAGAAAGCGGCGGTAGAAACGGCGCAACTGCACGCCGCGCCAGGGGATGGCGCGGTAGACCAGGAAAGAGCGCAGCAGGCCGAGCCGGCGGTCGAACGCGCTCATCCCGGGCCCCGCACGTGCGGCGTGAAGGCGCATTGGATCGACATGCCATGTCCCTCCTCGACCCAGAATAGCAGCTTCGTCTGCGGTCGGTCTCTTCAGCGCAGCACGCAGCTCACGCGCTCCACGCCGCGGTCGGGCGGCTCGTCGAGCCCGGGCTCCAGGCCGTGCCTGCGCATGAAAGCGAGCATGCGCAGATTAATGTCGAGCACGTCGCCATAGAGGTGGCTCAGGCCGGCTTCGCGCGCGCCGGCCATGAGCGTGGTCATGAGGCGGTTCGCCACCCCCGAGCCCTGCCAGCCGTCCAGCACGCTCAGGGCCAGCTCGGCGCTGCCGCGCTCGGGATCGACGACGAACCAGCCCGCCTCGCCGATGATTTCCTCGCCGTCCGGGCCCCAGATGCAGGCCACCCAGGCCGCGTGGCGCACGCCGTCCGCGTTGACCAGATAGGCAATCAGTTTGGGCGAGGCGCCGTTCACGCTGCCATGAAAACGGTTGCGCCGCGACGGGGCGCTCAAGCCCTGCACGAAGCCTCGCATGGTCTGAGAATCTTCCGTGCGCACCCGGCGCACGAAGACGGTGGGCCGTTGGACGGTGTTCATGCCCCGATCCTTTCCGAAGGTTCGCGCACCAGACAGAACAGCGTCACGTCGTCATGGGGCTCGAAGCCGCCCACATGCGCGGCGAGCTGCGTGCGCACAGCGTCGACCAGGCCCTGCGCGCAGGCGACGTCGCCGCTCAGCGCCCGCCCCAAGGCCGCCTCACCGAAAGGCCCCGAAGCGCCCAAGGCCTCGCTCACTCCGTCCGTGTACACGAGCAGGCCATCGCCTTGCTGCAGCGTGAGGGACTCGACGGTGCAGCGCCTGCCGGCTTCCAGCCCCACGGCGGGGCCCGTGATGCCCAGCCGCACCGGGCTGGCGCCCTGCGCAGGCTGGACATAGGGCGCTTCGTGGCCGGCGTTGAGGTAGTGCAGGCGCCCGCTGTCGGGCTCCAGCAGCGCGAAGAACACGGTGGCGAACATGTTCTCGTGCCCGTGCACGCCGGCGATGTAGTCGTTGACGAAGGCCACGCTGCGCACCAGCGTCTGCGGCAGCGGCTCGTCGGGCGCCGCCTGGGTCGCCATGGCACGCAGCAGCGTGCGAAACAGGGCCATGTAGAGCGCCGCCCCCACACCCTTGTCGCAGACGTCGGCCACCACGATGGCCAGCGCGCCGCCCGGCAGCACATAGGCATCGTAGAAATCGCCGCCCACCTGCCGGGCCGGCGTGCAGCTCGCGCCCAGCGACCAGCCCGCCAGGCCTGGCAACTGCAGGGGCAGAAAGCCTTGCTGGATGCGCTGGCCGATCTGCAGTTCGCGCGACAGCGCCTGCAGCAGCTGGCTCTTGTGGTCCTGCAGGCGCTTCTTGGCCAGCGAGGATTCGATGCGCGCCTGCAGCACCACGGGGTTGAACGGCTTGGGCAGGTAGTCGTCGGCGCCCAGTTCCAGGCAACGCACGACGCTCTCGGTTTCGTCGATGGCCGACACCATCACCACCGGCAACTGCGCCGAGAGCGGGCTGGCCCGGATGCGGCTGAGGGTTTCGTAGCCGTCCATCTCGGGCATGGTGATGTCGAGCAGCACCAGGTCCCAGTCCTGCCGGTCCAGCTGTTCGAGCGCATCCCGCCCGTTGACGGCGATGCCCGCCTCGTGGCCCAGGCGCTGGATGCGGCGCGCCAGCAGGTCGCGGTTGAGCGCCAGGTCGTCGACCACCAGAATGCGCATCGGGCGCTCCGGCGGCTCCTTCAACGGGGCGTCGGGCGTGGGCATCAGACCGCGACAGCCTCGCGGCGCTCGCGCTCCGCATTGAGCAAGGCGTGCAGGTAGGGCAATTGCTGCAGGGCGGCCTGCTCGCCCTCCTCGATGATGTAGGGCACCTTGGCGGTGTCGAACAGGCCCACGCGCTGCTTGAACTCGGGCAGGATCAGGATCATCTCGGAATGGTGCGCCGCGCTCTGGAAGGCCAGGCGCGACTTGAGCAGGTTGTTCGCCAGGATGGCGCTGAGCTGCGCCGCGAAGCGCCCGGCGCTGCGGATGTTGTTCTGGTACGGGCTCTCGAAACCCACCGCCACGATCACGCGGCCGCCGTTCTTCATCGCCACACTCACGGGCAAGGGATCGGCCATGTAGCCGTCGATCAGCAGCCGGTCGCCCAGCTTGACGGGCGCGAACGCCAGTGGCAGCGAGGCGCTGGCCCGGATCGCATCGACCAGGTCGCCGCGGGAGATGTCCACCAGCTCGCCGTTCATGAAGTCGGTGGCCGTGATGTGCAGCGGAATGGGCATGTCCTCGATGCGCTGCTGCCCGAACACGGCGCGAAAGGCGGCGAGCATCGGGGCGTCGTCGCGCAGGCCGAAGCTGTCGGGACGAAAGCCGAACAGCCCGGGCGCCAGCAGGCGCAGAAAACCCATGTGGTTGCGTTTGGACGTGATCTTGCGGGTCCAGGTGCGCACGGTGATGTCCGTCATCTTCGCCGCATCGAAGCCGAGGGCCACCCCGGCGGCGAACAGCGCGCCGCCGCTGCAGCCGACCACGCGTTCGACGCCGATGCCGGCGTCGGCCAGCGCCTTCACGACGCCGATGGCGGCGGCGCACTTGACGCTGCCCGAGCCGATCACCAGCGTGACGGCGGGGCCCTGGATCGACGCGCGCGTCATGCGGCCTCCGTGAAGCTCTCCACGGCGAGGCGCACGTCGGGGTAGATGTTGAGGATGCTGGTGAACCCTGCGATCTCCAGAACGCGGTTCACCTGCGGCTGCACGGCGGCCACGCGCAGGTCACCGCCGCCGAGGCGGCAGCTCTTGACCGCGCCCAGCAGGGACCGCAGGCCCGCGCTGCTGGTGTAGTTCACCAGCGAGAAATCCGCCACCAGGCGCACGTGGCCCTGAGCCTGGGCCTGGGCGAAGCGCTGAGCCAGTTCGTCGGCGTTGAGGCTGTCGATGCTGCCCGTGATGGCCAGCACGGCGATCGCGTCGTGGGGGGTGAGGGTGATCTGCATGGGTGTTCTCCGGGGTCAGGGCGCAGTGGACGGCGCCAGGTGTTTTTCGATGGTGAAGACGTTGCCCCGAAGGGGGTGGTGCTGGTAGTGCTGCCGGTGGGAAAGTTGCCGGATGAGGTGCACACCCAGCCCCCCGGGGGCGCGCGCCTCGACGCCGGCGCCGGTGTCCGCGGGTGCCACCGACAGCGGATCGAAGGGCCGCCCCTGGTCTTCCAGGGTGAACACGATGCGGTGCGGACCGCCGTCGCGCACGATCCGGGCCTCCAGCGCCAGGGGGCCGGGGCGGCCCGCCGGGTAGGCGTGGTGCATGACGTTGACACAGGCTTCTTCGACGATGAGCCGGAGGTCGTGGCAGGTCGTGTCGTCGATGCGCTCGCGCCGGCACAGGTCCGTCACCAGCGCCAGCAGCGCCGGCAGGTGGGCCGGTTCCGCCGGGCACTCGATGCGGCTCATATGCCGTGCTCCGGCGGCGGGACCGGCTGGGGCAGCCAGGCGGTGAAGCAGGAACCCTGGCCCGGTGTGCTGGCGACTTCGATGTCGCCCCCCATGAGGCGGCACAGGCGGCGGCTGATCGCCAGACCCAGGCCGCTGCCGCCGAAGGCGCGTGTGGTGCCCTCGTCGGCCTGCAGAAAGGGCTGGAACAGCCGGCCGATCTCTTCGGCGCTCAGGCCGATGCCGGTGTCCTCCACCTCGAAGCGCAGCACGGGTGCACCGGGCTCGCGCTCGCGCGTGAAGACGCGCAGGCGGACCTGGCCCCGGGCCGTGAACTTCGCGGCGTTGGACACCAGCGCGATCAGCACCTGCCGCAGGCGCAGCGCGTCCGCATGGACCAGCGCCAGGCCCGGCTGCACGTCCACCTGCAGCCGGTTGCCGTTGGCCTTCAGCAGCGGCTGCACGGCCGCCTCGACGGAGGACAGCAGGCCGCGCAGATCGGTGTCCTCCAGCTGGAGCCGGACCCGGTTGGCGTCCAGCCGGGTCAGATCGAGCACGGCATTGATCATCGCCAGAAGGTCCTTGGCCGCCTGCGTGATGCGGCCCAGGTCGGCACGGGCTTCGGAAGGCGCGCTGTCGGCCAGCTCTTCTTCGAGCAGCTCGGCATAACCGATCACGGCGTTGAGCGGCGTCCGCAGTTCGTGGCTCATGTTGGCCAGAAAAGCGCTCTTGGCCTTGTTGGCCTGTTCGGCTTCCTGCCGTGCCTGTTCGAGGTGCACGGCCTGGGCCTCGATCTCGCGGTTGCGCTCTTCCAGGGCCGCGCGCGTGCGGGCCGTGCGCAGCGATTCGGCGTGGATCGCGTGGCCGAACAGCGAGAGGTAGATCGCCGCGGCCACGGCCGAGAGCGCAATCGTCGTCAACGAGGTGTCGGGCCGGAACTCGAAGCCGTTCGCGGCCGCGCCCGTGGCGATGCCGATCACCATGGCCACGACGCCGCGCACCGCGTGGCGCCCGCCGCCCGACCCGAGGTTCGAGGCGTGCATGGCACCGCCGAGCGCGACGATGATCCAGGGGTTGAGGCCGGACAGCCCGCCGTAGACGCCGATCAGGAAGGAGTCGATCAGCAAGGCCCGCATCTCGCTGCGCCGGCTGTCGCTGGAACGGCAGCTCAGCCAGTAGGCGATGTGCGGCCAGGTCAGCATGACCACCAGCGCCCACCACAGCGTGGCCGGTGGCTGCAGGGCAAAGACCGAGCCGAGCAGCAGGCCGGCGGCCAGGTGCGCGCCGATGCGCACCGGGTAGTTCACGCGCACGCCGCCGTAGAGCCGCCGGGGCGCCTTGGCCAGGCCCGGCAGCGCCATCGTCACAGCAGCCCCTCGATCTTGGCCAGCAGGCGTTCGAGTTCGATCGGCTTGGTGTCGAAGTCATCGCAGCCCGCCTCCAGTGCGCGCTGGCGGTCCCCCTCCATGGCGTGCGCGGTGAGCGCGATCACCGGGATCGCGCACAGCTCGGGATGGGCCTTGAGGCGGCGGGTGGCCTCCCAGCCGTCCATGACCGGCAGGCTCATGTCCATCAGGATCAGGGCCGGCCGGGTGCTGGCGGCCGCGTTCAGGGCGTGCGAGCCGTCGAAGGCCATCACCACCTCATAGCCGCGCCGCAGCAGGCGCCGCGACAGCATGTCGCGGTTGAGTTCGTTGTCTTCGACCAGCAGGATTCTGGGCATGTCAGTCCGCCGTGGCGGTGTCGGCGAGGGGCAGGCGCGCCCGCACGGTGGCACGGAACAGACTGCCCTCGCCCGGCGTGCTCATGGCGGTCACATCGCCGCCCATCAGCCGGCACAGGCGGCGGCTGATGGCCAGCCCCAGGCCGGTGCCGCCGTACTTGCGCGTGGTTTCGGCGTCGGCCTGCACGAAGGGCTGGAACAGGCGCCCGAGCTGCGAAGGGGTCATGCCGATGCCGGTGTCCCGAACCTCGAACACCACCAGGGCACCGCCCTCCTCGTCGACTCCGCTCGTGGTGTCGATCCGGATGCGGCCGTCCTGGGTGAACTTGGCGGCGTTCGACACCAGGTTGATCAGCACCTGCCGCAGCTTGGTCAGGTCGGACTGCATCCGGCCCAGGCCCGGCGGGCAATGCACCTGCAGGGTGTTGCGGTTGACCGCCAGCAAGGGCTGGGTGGTCGAGATCACCTGGTCGATCAGCGCGGCCAGCTCAAAGGATTCGACGTGCAACTCGATCTTGCCGGCCTCGATCTTCGAGAGGTCGAGCACGTCGTTGATCATCTGCAGCAAGTGCCGCGCGGCGCCCTTGATGCGGCCCAGGTCGGCGAGCTCGGCATCGAGCTCGCCCCGGTCCGCGAAGTCCTCCTCCAGCATCTCGGTGTAGCCGATGACGGCATTGAGCGGCGTGCGCAGCTCGTGGCTCATGTTCGCCAGAAAGGCGCTCTTGGTGAGGTTGGCGGCCTCGGCCTGTTCGCGCGCCTGTTCGGCCACTTCCCGGGCGTTCTCCAGATCCTGCTTCTGTTGCTCGATGAGCTCGTTGCGCGCGCGCAGCTCGCGCTTGGCACCGATGGCATGGCGCGTCTGGAAATGCGAGGCCAGCCCGAACGCGGCGGTGTAGGCCACCACGGCCAGCGCTGTCATGGCCTGCGCCAGCAGCGAGACCGGTTGCACCTCGAAACCGGCGAGCAGCCCCGTGACCAGCAGGCCGAACACAAAGCACCCGGCGCCCAGGAGGCCCAGGCGCAGCCCGCCGATGCTCAGGTTGGCGGCGTTGATGGCGGTGAACGACACCACGCCGATCCAGAGATCGAGGCCGGTCAGCAAGGTGAACACGCCCATCAGGAAGCTGTCCACCAGCAGGTTGCGCTGCTCGGCGCCCTTGCTGTCGCGCGAGCGGCTGGCGATCGCGTACGCCAGGTGCGGCCAGAGCAAGGCGATGGCGCAGATCAGCGCCAGGATGCCGGTGGGTATGGGTCGCAGCTGCAGCACCGACAAGGCCACGGCCACAAAGAAGCCGTGCCCGCCGATGCGCAGACCGTAGTCCAGGCGCACGGTGGGGTGCACGCGCGGCGGCAGCTCGGAGAGCGACAGTTCCTGCAAGACGGTGCTCAAGGCGAAGCCCGGTTGTTCATGAAGCGAAATCCTCCCTGAGCCCCACTTGTCCGCGAGGTCGGTGCGCATTGTAATACGTATTATGACTAGGCTTCAAGCAGACGACCGACAGGCAATCTGCGGTTGAAGGATTACAGGGGCTTCACGCGCGCGGCCTTGGCCAGCGCCTGCAGCTTCAGGGCGTCCGCCGCGTAGAACCGCGCGGCATCCTGCAGCGACATCCGGGGCGGCACACGCCCGCCGACGGCCAGGACGGCCTGGCCCACCTCCGCGCTGCCCAGCGCCTCCACCACGACCCGGTGCAGGCGCGCGCTGAGGCCCGCGTCCATCGCGGCGGGCACGAGCACGCCGACCCAGATGCTGGGGTGACCCAAGGCCGGCGCCAGCCGGCTTTCGTCGAAGGTCGCGGCGGCGGGAAACCGGTCCAGCCGCTGCGCGGACGAAACGCCCAGCACCTTCATGTGGCCGGCGGCGACCAGGCTGCCCAGCAGCGCGTCCACGGGCAGCAGGGTGAAGTCGATCGCACCGCTGCGCAGATCGGCCAGCATGGGCATGCCGCCGCGGTAAGGCACGTGCATGGCCTCGATGCCGGCACTGGACAGCAGCATGTCCGTCACGAGGTGGAACAGGGAACCCTGCCCGGTGCTGCCGTAGCTCATCGGCCGCTCGCCTCCCCGGCGCGCCAGGGCCACGAGTTCGTCCAGGTTGTCGGCCGGCAGATCGGTGCGTGCGTACAGCGCCAGCGGCGAATCGTTGACCAGGCCCAGCAGGCGGAAGTCCGTGGGTTGGTAGCGCACGGCGCGCAGCGTGAGCGGTGCCAGCACGGTCTCGGAGGGCGACCCGATGAAGACCGTGGAGCCGTCGGGCGCGGCGGCCAACAGGCGGTTGGCGGCGATGGAGCCGCTGGCCCCGCTGACGTTCTCCACCACCGCCGCGCGCCCCAGCCCGCGGCCCAGCGCCGGGGCCAGGGCACGGGCGAAGGCATCCGTCACCCCGCCGGCGGGTTGCGCGACCAGAACGGTGAGCGGGTGGGTGCGCGCTTGGGCGCCCCCATGGGGCAGCGCAGCCAGCGAAGCTGCCCCCATGCCCGAAAGAGCGAATGCGCGGCGCGAAAGATTCATGGGGCAATGGCGTGCAAAATGCCAATACGCATTATGGATGGCAACCCGAGATGAAGACGCCCAAAAATGGCCCAGCTGTGCCCGCGGCCGCGCTGAAACGGCCGACGCAGCGCGACATTGCCCTGGCCACCGGCCTGTCGCAAACCTCCGTGTCGCTGGTGCTCAACGGCGTGGAGCCGTCCACCGTGTCCGCCGAAGCGCGCGAGCGCATCCAGGAAGCCGCGAAGCGGCTCGGCTACGTGCCCAACCGCATGGCCCGCAACCTGCAGTCCGCGCGCACGCACACGCTGGCCTGCATCGTGCCCGACATCACCAACCCGACCTACCCGGCCCTGATCCGCGGGTTCCAGTCCACCGCCGACGCGGCGGGCTACGACACCATGATCTTCGACACCGACGGCGCCCCCGAGCGCGAGCTGCGGGCGCTGCAATGGCTGTCGCAAGGGCATGTGGACGGCGTGATGGCGGTGTTCTTCCATGTGCAGGAAGCCGAGCTGCTGAAGGCCATGCGGGGACACCTGCCCGTGGTGCAACTCGAAAGCCAGGCGCACAAGCCCTCGCGCACCATCGACAAGATCTACATCGACAACGCCGCCGCCGCGCAGGCCATGACACAGACCCTGATCGACAAAGGCCACCAGCGCATCGCCATGCTGTGCGCCCCGCTCGGCCCGGGTGCCGAGCGCCTGCGCGGCTATCGCGCCGCCATGCGGCAGGCCGGGCTGACCGCCCGCACCATCGCCGCCGATGATTTCTCCCAGGCGGCCGGCGCGCGCGCGATGACGGCCGAACTGGCCGGCGACTTCCGTTGCAGCGCCGTCTTCGCCGCCAACGACCTGCTGGCCATCGGGGCCATGTCCGCACTGCGGGCGGCGGGGCGGCGCATCCCCGAGGACGTGGCCGTGGCAGGCTTCGACGACATCCCCTCCGCGCACCTGCTGCACCCCGCGCTCACGACGGTGCGCCGCTCCGAACAAGCCATTGGCCGCCTGGCGGCCGACCTGCTCATCGCACGGCTGGACGGACCCGATGCCGCGCAACCAGGCCGGGGGTTCGAGCAACCCTTCGAGCTGGTGCTGCGCGATTCGGCCTGACGCCCCTCACTCGAACGGCCGGCGCTCGGTCTCGCCGAATCCCGACGGCCCGAGGCCGAACGAGAAGACCGCACCGCGCCCGGCGCCGCTGACCAGGCGGATGTCGCTGCCGTGCAGCAAGAGGATGCGCCGCACGATCATGAGCCCCAGGCCACCGCCGCGCTCGCCGCCGGAGGCAAAGGCCGGCCGCGTGAAGATCACGGGCTGCAGTTCCGGGGGAATGCCGGGGCCGGTGTCGCTCACCTCCACCCGCACGCCCTCACCGTCGGGCAGCAGGCGCACGGCGATCTCCCCGCCTTCCGGTGTGTGGCGAATGGCGTTGTCGAGCAGGTTGGTGAGCACCCTTTCGATCATCCCCAGATCGGCGTTGACCACCGGCAGGCCCGGGGCGATCTCCGGCACCAGGCGCTGGCGGCGCGCCTGGGCCGCCAGCTCGAACTTCTGGAACACGTCCTGCACCAGGTCCGCCAGAGCGAAGCGCTCCTTGTCGGGTTGGACCACGCCGTATTCCAGCCGCGCGAGCTCGAAGAGTTCCTGCGCCAGGCGGCCGACCTTGCGGCTCTGTCCGAGCGCGATCTCCAGGTAGCGGCGGCGATCGGCCTCGGGCAGCGAGTCGGCCTTCATCAGCAGCGTTTCGAGGTAGCCGTGCAGCGAGGTCAGCGGGGTGCGCAGGTCGTGCGAGATGTTGGCGAAGAGTTCGCGGCGCTGCTGGTCCTGGGCGGTCAGCTCGCGCCATTGCTCGGCGATGCGCTGCGCCATCTGGCGGAAGGCCTGCGCCAGTGTGCCGATCTCGTCACCGCCGTCGCTGGCCAGCCGGTCCAGGGCGGGCGCGGCCTGCCGCATCGATGCCACACCGTCGCGCTCGAACCGTTGCACGACCCCGGTCAACTCGCGCAGCGGCCGCGTGATGAGGTGGAACGCGGCCACACCCGCCAGGGCGCCCAGCAGCACCACCAGGGCCATGGACCAGAGCAAGGTGCGCAGCGCGTTGCTGGCGGTGGCGTTCGCCACCAGGGCCTCGCGCGCCTCCCCCGACAGCACCACATAGACGTACCCCGCATCCCGTCCGTTGACGGTCATGGGCGCCGCGCTGAACACCTTGCGCTCGCCATCGCCGCGCGGATCGTCACCCAGCACGGGCAAGGGTCCGCCTGCGAGCAGCCGCTGCACCGGCGCCAGGTCGACCCGGTCGCGCTTCAGGTGCCCCGGCGGCGCCGCCTGGGCCACGATGCGGCCTTGCGGATTCAGCAGGTAGACCTCCACGCTGGGGTTGACGGCCATCAGCTGGTCGAAAAGCGCCCGGACGGCCGCCTCGTTCAGGCCGTCGCTGCGCATCAGCTCCGGGTTGCCCGCGATGTGCGCGGCCAGGCCGAGGGAGAGTCGCTGTGTCACCTCCTGCCCGTGGCGCTCGCTCGCGGCCATCTGCAGGCCGATCGACACACCGCTGCACGCCAGCAGCAGCGCCACGAACACGGCGGACAGGCGGCGCGAAAGGGGCCAGCGCCCGGGCCATCTCATGGGCCGGCCTCTTCGGAGCCGCCGCCCGCCAGCTTGTAGCCCCGCCCCCACACGGTCAGGATGCGGCGCGGCACGGCCGGGTCGGCCTCGACCTTCATGCGCAGGCGGTTGATGTGGGTGTTGACGGTGTGCTCGTAGCCGTCGTGCTGGTAACCCCAGACCTGGTTGAGCAGGTCCAGGCGGGAGAACACCCGGTCCGGGTGGCGTGCGAAGAAGTACAGCAGGTCGAATTCGCGCGGCGTGAGCTCGATCGGCCGGCCATCGAGCTGCACCTCGCGGGCCACGGGGTCGATGCCCAGGTTGCCGAGTTCGAGGCGACCCGATTCGAGGCGGGCATTGCGCGCCATCGCCTCGGTGCGGCGCAGCAGCGCCCGCACCCGGGCCACGAGCTCCAGCACCGAAAAGGGCTTGGCCAGGTAGTCGTCGGCCCCAAGCTCGAGCCCCAGGATGCGGTGCATTTCGCTCGACCGCGCGCTGGTGATGATGATGGGCGTGTAGCGCGCCATGGCCCGCGCCCGGCGGCAGATTTCCAGGCCATCGACGCCGGGCAGCGTCAGGTCCAGGACCAGCGCATCCCAGCTCCCCCGCTCCAGCTCGCGCACGCCGGCGTCGCCGTCGGCCGCATGCGTGACGGCGTAGCCCTCATCGCGCAGGTGCATGCGCAACAGCTCGGCGATGTGGGCATCGTCTTCGACGATCAGCACGCGGGGAGAGGTTTCCATAGGTCGGGCCATTGTCTCGCCATCCGCCACCGGAAGTTGTCACGATTAATTGAACATTTCGTGAGGATTCGGTGATGGGGTGCGCCCAACAATCCGCCCCATGGACCACCCCGCCACTCCCGCCAGCCGCCAGCCGATCCACCCGCGCTGGGTGCGCCTGGCCCACTGGATCAACGCCCTGGCGGTGCTGCTGCTGGTGACCAGCGGCTGGCGCATCTACAACGCCTCGCCCTTCTTTCCCTTCGAGATTCCGAACGGCATCACGCTGGGCGGCTGGCTCGGCGGCGCGATCCAGTGGCACTTCGCCGCGATGTGGCTGCTGGTGGTCAACGGTCTGGCGTACCTGGCGCTCAACCTCTTCAGCGGCCGGCTGCGGCGCAAGTTCTTCCCGCTGTCGATCGCCGGCGTCTGGCGCGACGCGCGGGCGGCCTTGCGAGGCCGGCTCTCGCACGCCGACCCGCGCCACTACAACAGCGTGCAGCGCCTGGCCTACCTGTTCGTGATGCTCGACATCGTGCTGCTGGTGCTCTCGGGCCTGGTGCTGTGGAAGTCGGTGCAGTTCCCCCTGTTGCGCGAACTGCTCGGCGGCTACGAGTTCGCCCGCCGCATCCATTTCGTCGCCATGGCCGCCCTGGTCGCCTTCGTGGCGCTGCACCTGGCGATGGTCGCCCTCGTGCCACGCACGCTGCTGACCATGCTCAGCGGCCGTGCAGGAAAGCCCTCATGAAAATCCTCCAACGCCCGCCCCTCCCCGGCGTCGACGCCGAAGCCGCCCTCGCCGAGGCGCGCCGCCTGATCGCCCGCAAGATCGAGCTGCCCGCCCGACGGGCCTTCCTCACGCGCTCCCTGACGCTGGGCGGGCTGTCGCTGCTCACCGGCTGCAGCATCAGCGACCACGAGGGCGTCGAAGCCGCGCTCGGCGCCATCTCGCGCTTCAACGACCAGGTGCAGGGCCTGATCTTCGACCCGGCGCGGCTGGCGCCGACCTACCCGGCCTCGATGATCACGCGCCCCTTTCCGTTCAACGCCTACTACGGCGAGGACGAGGTGCGCACGGTCGACGAGGCGAGCTACCGGCTCGAAGTGGCGGGCCTGGTGGCCGACCACCGCCGCTGGACGCTGGCCGAACTGCGCGCCATGGCGCAGCACGACCAAATCACGCGCCACATCTGCGTGGAAGGCTGGAGCGCCATCGGCCGCTGGGGCGGCGTGCGTTTCGCCGACTTTCTCCAGCGCGTGGGCGCCGACACGGGCGCGAAGTACGTCGGCTTCAAGTGCGCGGACGACTACCACACCAGCATCGACATGCCGACCGCCCTGCACCCGCAGACCTTGCTGGCGCTGACCTTCGACGGCCAGCCCCTGCCGCCGAGGTACGGCTTCCCGATGAAGCTGCGCATGCCCACCAAGCTGGGCTACAAAAACCCGAAACACATCCAGGCGATTTACGTGACCAACGTCCACCCTGGCGGCTACTGGGAAGACCAGGGCTACAACTGGTTCGGAGGCAGCTGAGCGGCCTGCGGCCCTCATCGCCCCTGACACGCGAGGCCGGATTCTGGACGAACCGCGCCATTTTTCTCAAGACAACTCAGACCCAAGGAAACCGACATGAACCAGCTCACCACCACCCTGCTCGCCACCTTCATCGCCCTGGGATCGGCCTCGGCCTCCGCCGCCGACGAAATGAAGAAGGACGGCATGGCCAAGGACGCGATGACCAAGGACACCATGGCCAAGGATGCGATGAAGAAAGACCCGATGTCCAAAGACGCCATGAAAAAAGACAGCATGGGCAAGGACGGCATGGCCAAGGGCGATGGCATGATGAAAAAAGACGAGATGAAGAAGTGAGGCCCTCATGACCCGATCGCTCGAACCCGGCACCGCCGGCCTGTCGCGCCGCGCCGCCACGCTCGCCGCCCTGGCGCTGCTGGGGGCGGCGGCCTGGAAGGTGCTCCCGGCCCGCGCGGCCGAAGAGGCGGTCGTCATCCCGCCCCCGGCGGACGACAGCGGCCCGGCCGCCCGCCAGGCCGCCTCGGAAACCGCGGTGCTCGCCGGGGGCTGCTTCTGGGGCGTGCAGGGGGTGTTTCAGCACCTCAAGGGGGTGACCCGGGCGGTCTCGGGCTATGCGGGAGGCGATGCCAGCACCGCAAAGTACGAGGCCATCGGGACCGGCCGCACCGGCCACGCGGAAGCGGTGCGCATTGCGTTCGACCCGCAGCAGATCAGCTTCGGGCAGATCCTGCAGGTCTATTTTTCGGTGGCGCACAACCCGACCGAGCTCAATCGCCAGGGGCCCGACCGGGGGACGCAATACCGCTCCACCGTGTTCGCGCAGACCGCTGAGCAAGCCCGCATCGCCAAGGCCTACATCGCGCAGCTCGACCGGGCGCGCGTTTTCGGCCAGCCCATCGCCACCACCATCGAGCGGGAGAAGCCCTTCTTCGAGGCCGAGGCCTACCACCAGGACTACATGACCCTGCACCCCAGGCAGCC
Organism: Hydrogenophaga sp. GW456-12-10-14-TSB4; assembly: GCF_059424305.1. Taxonomy (NCBI): domain Bacteria; kingdom Pseudomonadati; phylum Pseudomonadota; class Betaproteobacteria; order Burkholderiales; family Comamonadaceae; genus Hydrogenophaga; species Hydrogenophaga sp. GW456-12-10-14-TSB4. The sequence goes on from NZ_JBWKZH010000005.1 coordinate 22,161, forward strand.
CTACATCGTCGTCAACGACCTGCCCAAGGTGGACAACCTGAAGCGTCTTTTCCCCGAACGCTACCGGGCCACACCGGTGCTGGTGGGCTCAACAAAATAACAAAACCCCATGCAGATCATTGATCTGCATGGGGTTTTTGATGCTTTAAATGAGCTTCGATCCGGGCGTCATTCCCACTCCATCATCAACAGGCCCCCCAAACCCGCATGGTTAAAGGGATTGGCTGTGATCGACATGGGGCCTTACCGTCGCTTTTACCGTCAGAAGCGCAGATCTTTTGCTGACGCGGGAGATGGAGCGATTTGCGGGATGGCAACGCTTTCAACACCATGATCAATCAACCCTCAGGATACCGGAGAAAACTTCCATCGTCAGCCCAACGCCGGCACGCGTGAACCCCGCCTGGGCGCCTTGCGCTGCTTTGAAGAGGCGGGCCGCCTGCTGAGCTTCACCAAGGCGGCCGCAGCCCTCAACCTCACCCAGAGCGCCGTCAGCCAGCAAATTCGCCACCTGGAGGAACGGCTGGGCTACCGACTGTTCGATCGCCAAGCGCGCGGACTGATGCTCACAGCGAAGGGCACAACGCTCTGGACGGCAACCACCAAGGCGCTGCACGGCATCGACCAGACGCTCAAACAACTCGCCGTGTGGGATACGCCGCTGCAGATCAGCTGTCTGCCCTCCTTCGCCCTGCAGTGGTTGATGCCGCGTCTCTCGGCTTTTCAGCATGAGCAGCCCCAGATCACATTGCGCCTGACCGCCGAGTACCAGTTCCTCGACCGAGTGACCATGGAGGAGGGAGGCATCGAAGCGGCAGTGCGCTACGACCCCATCGATTACGCTCATCTTCACGCCGAGACCATCCTGGATGAATACCTCGTGGCCGTCGCCACGCCCGCCTATTTGGCGCAGCATCCCGGCATTACCGCAGGCATGTGTCCCGATGGCGTCGTGCTGGTCGACGATGCAGAGGCGTGGGACGGCGCGCCCGAGTTCATAGAGGCGCGAACCTGGGCGGAGGGTCTGCACCCTTCATGGAAGGCGCGTCTGATGGGGCCGCGATATAACCTGTCAGCTTTGGCGATTGGCGCGGCCTTGAACAACCAAGGCATCGCCGTCATCCGCAGTTCATTGGTCTGCGAAGAGTTGTCGAGCGGCCGCCTCGTCAAGGTTCTCGGCAGGCATGTACCGGCGCCCGCGCGCTACGTCTTGCTGTGCAGGCTTTCGGACGATGCGCGAGTGAGGGCGTTTGCGGATTGGCTCAGGGCCGAGTGCAAGCGCTTTGACAACGCGCGGATGCAGTTGCTCTCAGCATGAAGGCTCGCCTTGCGCGAGCGCCGATGAGGTCGTTCAGCACAGGGCCGGTGGACTTCTACCCTTCAGCCGCAGCCACTCACACTGGCTCGTTTTGCGGATCAGACAGGACAGCGCCCCGGCGCAAAGGTATTGAGCCAAATCCAGCCCGTCGGAGCGAATCTCGGGGCGCTGGCCAGTGAGCAAGTCTGACGCTAGCTTGCCGCTGCCGCAGGCCATCGTCCAGCCCAGCGTGCCGTGGCCGGTGTTGAGGAACAGGTTGGCCAGCGGCGTGGCGCCGACGATGGGCGTGCTGTCGGGCGTCATCGGGCGCAGGCCGGTGCAGACGCTGGCGGCCGGCAGGTCGCCGCCCGGGAACAGCTCGGCCATGCCGCCCACGCGGATGCGGTCATCGAATCGTGTGACAGCGGTCTTGGTGAGCGTCCTGCCGTCCCATGTTGACGGCGACGTTTTCAACCGGCAGGGCCGTTGATCTCGTCGGTAGGCTCGCCGTCTTCGTAGAACTTGGCGATGGCCTTGTCCAGGCGCTTGAGCAATGCGTTGAGCGTCTCACCTTCGCGCCTCACCAGCATGGCCAGCGCGTTAGAGCCGTCGGCGGCAGTGGCGGCGCACTGGATCGATGCGATCGCGCCGACCGTGATCTCGCCGCCGTCGTCGATCAGTGCCTCGATGTTCTTCATGTTTTGCCAGACAGGGGCATGGATGCGGCGAAGGCGACGCACTCCATGAGGTTGAGAGCGCCAGCATCAGGTACTTCTCGGCGTCGGTGCACACGCCCAGCAAGTCGTTCTCACCGAGGTATCCGTAGACGAAGGCGAGCAGATAGCGCTCGGGGTGCTCATCGCAGAACTGCTGCACGACCTGGTCGGCCAGTTCGCCCGGCAGTCCCTCGTTGAAGCGGGCGCGTGCCGTCAAGCGCTGCATGCACGTCTCCTGCACGTCCTCCGAGACGATCGGCCACGCAAGGCCGCTGAGCTTCATCGCCTGGAAGGTCACCAGCAGGATGTGCAGCGGGACCTCCAGTTGCGCCATGCCGACACCAGTCTGCGCCGCGCGCCACAAAGAATACCTCGCGCGACCGCGCGTGGTGAGCTTCGGCGGCTCCTACGACATCGATGCGAACCGGCTGCTTCCGGCAGCGGCGCTCGATGCGCGTGAAACGCTTGCGCGCGCGTCGCGACTCGGCGTCGCCGCGGAAGTGCTGGTGCATGCACTGGTGCCCGAGTACAGCCCCACGCCGCTGGGCTGGCACCGCGATGTGCCGGTTTCGAGCGCATCGTGGGCGTGCCGCTCGGCTGCCGGCCGCCCCGCGGTCGATTTACCGCATGGAGGGCGAAGCGCGCGGGGGTGGCAGCACAGCGTGGAGTCGACCATGAAACTGCGGTGGTCTATCACATTCAGACCACAGGTTCTGCCGCGAGTCCCCTCCCGTGAACACGGATCATGTCGAAGCCAATAGCCCAAGCATCGGGAACGCTTGCGACAGGTACGCCGTCAACCCGTCTTCGGCCACGATGCCTTGGCGCAGCTGCCTTTCTTGAAGCCTCGATCCCCTGCCATGAATGCTTCCAGCATGTGGGGGATCAGCGTGGCCGCGTCCACAGCTTCGCCATACGTCTGTGCGTGCAGCGCAGCGTAACGATCAAGGTCTGCCTTCAAGCTGCCCGAACACGCGAAGGTCAGCTTGAGGGAGTCGAGTTTAGGCAGCGGGCCGAGCCGCAGTTTTCTGGTCGCGTTCATCGGGCACTTCCGCGCTGATAGAACAGGGGCTGGTAAGGACGAAGCTGTAGATCGCGGTTGACGATCACCCGCACCGGCAACCCAGGCCGCGCCGTCAGCGTCGGCTGGATGTTCATGTTGCGCCGGGTCATCTCCTGGCCCACCTGGTTCACGCCGTCCTGCAAGCCATCACGCCCGGCAATGATGATGCGGTTGCCATCCTGCCGGCTCTCCGGCGCGGCCAGTTCGGCGCCTACGCCCAACAGCGTGGTCAGCGCAGCGCCGGCCAAGATGCGGCCCCAGTGCCGGTCAACCTCGTCTTCCACCCCGGCATAGCCCGCCGGATCGGTGCCCACGAGGTTGTCCAGCGTCAGTGAGGACGTATCTGGCAGGATGATCCGGTTCCAAGCCATCTGCACGCGGCTCTGCCCGTAACTCACCTGGCTGTTGTAGTGGCCCAGAATGCGCGAACCCTGCGGGATCAGCAGGAACTTGCCCGTAGCCGTGTCATAGACAGGCTCCGTCACCGTGGCGATCACGTCACCTGGCAAGTCCGACTTGATCCCCGTCACCAGCGCTGCCGCGATCACCGTCCCGGCCATGACCTGATATGGCGAAGCCGGCGTTTGCAAGTTGCCAGAATTGCGCGTTTCCGCAGGACCGGCTTTCAGGAACACCTCTTTCTGGTCTTGCCGGTTCTGCACGGCGGTCGGATCGGCAGGCCGGGCCGCCGTCGAGGCCGGGCCAGCCGCCAGCGGGTCGAAGCCCGCCAAGGCGGATGCGGAGCCGGCCACGGCGACTTGCGCGGTGGCTGGCGCTTCGGCCTTGCCGGGCGTGCCAGAACGGAAGAACACCGACGAGGCCGCCGCCGCATCGGCCTCCTTGCGCCGCGCATCCTCCGGATCATGCCCCGGCGGTGCATAGGTGGGCGTCACCGGCTGCTGCGACTTCACGATGGCCGGGCCGAGATCGCCCGGCAGCGGCGGCCCCAGCTCCGGCACCTTCCGCAGCTTGGAGTAGTCCGAAGGCAGGCCATCCAGCCCTTCGGACTTCGACACGCGATCCACGTTGTAAAGCTCGGTCTGCTCGCCCACGCCGCGCCGGTGCGGCTGCAATGACCAGATCGTGGCCCCGAGCACGGCAACCGACAGGCTGCCTATCAGGATGGCCAGCATGCGCCGGTTCAGCCTCGTCACCGCACGCGGCTGAGCGCGAAGTGCCACCGCCTCGGGCGCGCCCTTGCCCGCCTGCGGCGTGGCAAGGGCGGGAGTGTCGTCCTGGCTCATGGTCAATTCCTCCGCGTGCCGTCCGTGCGCTCAATGCGCACCACGTCGCCTTTGTCCCCGCCCAGCCTCAGCTCGGCGGTGCCAAACAGCCGATCCACGATGTAGTACGGCGAGCGGAAGCGGTAGTTCACCAACTGCCCATCGCCCTGCGCGCCGATCACGAACAGCGGCGGCAACTCGCCTTGGGCAATGCCTGCCGGGAACTGGATATAGACCTTCTCGCCGTCATCGAAGGCGCGCAACGGCTTCCACGGCGGGTTGCTGCCGCCGATCGCGTAGCGGAAGCGGATCTTCTCCAGCGACAGGCCCGCATCGACAGGCGTCGCCGTCTGCGCGGCCTGCGCCTGGCGCTGCAAGGCGAGCATCTTGTCTTTCGGGTACTCCCACGACACCGAAGCCATCCATGTCTTCTCGGTAGAAGTCAGCTCCAGCAGATATGTCCTGCGGCTGGTGGTGATGACTAAGTTTGTCTTGAGGCCCGAGCGGATCGGCTTGACCATCACGTTGACACGCAGCGCATCCCCGTTGCCGCTCGATGTGTCCCCGACGATCCAGCGCACGGTATCGCCAGCAGCCACTGTCACCAGTTCCTCGCCCGCCTGGAGCGCAATCACTGTCACGCGCCCCACGGCCGCATAGACCTGATACAGCGCGCCATCGGTGAACGGCCAAACCTGAATCGCATTCACGTAGCCTTCGCGCGTGGGTGCGATGCGCGCCTCGGCGTTGGCGCGCGACACGCGCATGGTTTCATCGACGGGTTCTGCTGCGGGTTTGGCTTCCGGTACGGGCTTCATCTGCGCCGGCATTGGCAACACCTCGGGCACGGCCACGACTTCCACCGGCTTCGGTGCCTCGGGCAGCGGCTGAGCCTGCACCGGCTCATCGAGCGAAATCACCGGCGGCGGCTTGCCCTGCGTGGCGCAGCCCGCCAGAGCGGCGAGCGTCAGCACGGAAACGTAAACGCGGAAAAACGAATTCATGGCTTGGCTCCTTCGGAAGAATCGAGTTCGCGGCTCCACGACAGGCCGTTGACGTAGATGCCTAGCGGGTTCTTGCGCACGCGCTGCTCGGTGCGCGGGGTCTGCTGCACGATGGAAATCACGGCGTTCCAGCGCTCGGTACGATCCAGCGCGCCGGTGACGAAACGCTGCTCGGTCCAGCGCACGTTGAAAGACGTCTCGCTGGCACGGGTCACGCTGGTGATCTGCACCGTCACCGACTCCTTGCCGATGCGCGCAAACGGATCGTTCACGCGGGCGTACTCGTTGAGCACCACGGCGCCCTTGTCGGTGGTGTAGTCATAGGCATCGAGCCAGTTCTGGCGCACCACAATCGGGTCGATGGACAGCGAGCGCACCAGGCCGATGAAGCGGCCCAGGTGGTACGCGATCTGCGCCTCGCTGGGCTTGTACGGTGTGGCGGCTTCGCCGACGGCGCGCACCTGGCCCGCGTTGTCCACCTCGATGACGTAAGGCGTCACGATGGACTGCGCCGAGCGCCAGACCAAGCCGCCGGCCATCAGCAGCGCGAGTGCGAGGCAGCAAAAGGCCATCAAACGCCAGTTTTTCGCCTGCACACGCGACGAGCCAATGCGCTCGTCCCACACCTGGCCTGCGGCTTGGTATGGAGTGGCAGGCTGCGGCGTGTCGGCGTAGCGCACCTGCGGTCTTTTGAATCGCATGGGAGTTCTCCTTATGAATCGGAATCACGAAGGCTTGGGCCTTGGCTGGAGCTGCCACCGTCACCGCCGCGCAGCGTGTGAGCGGCGGTAGTCGCGGCATGCGTGAGTTGCTGGCGGCGATGCAGACGCTTGGCCCAGGCGGGTTGCTCGGTGGATGGGGGCGATGCGGCGGCTTCGCTGGTGTTCTGCGCCCCAGCCCCCGGCGCCGATCCGGCGTCATCGGGTCGGAAGGCAGCGGCGACACGATCCTTCATCGAGCGTGCGCCATCGGCCACCTTCTGCCCGGCTACTTGTGCACCGGTCTTGGCGACGTTGCCTACGCCAGCGGCGGCACCCTTGAGGCCACCACCGGCCGAAGTGGAGCCCGCCTGATACGCCGACTTGGCACTGCCGGCGGTCGATGCCATCGAGCGGGCACCGTTCCCCGCCATCTTGGCGGCGGCCGGCGCCATGCGCGCTCCGGCCGCCACGGCGCTGCCGACGCCCGTGGCCGCGGCGCCGACCGCCACGGCGGTTCCGGCCGCGCCGATGGCCGCACCGGCCATCGCGCCCGCGCCGAGCTGCGGCCCACCGGACACCAGCCCGGTCGCAATGCCCGGCCCGAAGATGCCCAGGGCCAGCATGGACAGCGAGGCCAGCATGATGACCAGCGCCTGGTCGATGGAGGGCTCGGAACCTGGCGGTATCCTGAATTCGGCGAACAAACCCGAGCCGATGCCCACGATGACGGCGAGCACCAGCACCTTGATGCCCGAGGACACCACGTTGCCCAAGACCTTCTCGGCCAGGAACGCCGTCTTGTTCCAGAGGGCGAACGGCACCAGCACGAAGCCCGCGAGCGTGGTCAGCTTGAACTCGATCAGCGTCACGAACAGCTGCACCGCCAGCACGAAGAAGCTGACGATGACCACGAGCCACGCGAGGAACAGCACGACGATGGGCGCGATGTGGATGAACACCTCGGGGAAGCCCGCCATCTCCCTGATCTGGTCGAGGATGGGCGCTGCCGCGTCGATGCCGACCTTGGCCAACCGTCCCGGTTGCAGGAAGTTGCCCATGCTCAAGGTCGAGCCGCTGGCCGTCAGGCCCAGTCCGGCGAAGGACCGGAACACGATGCCGGCCAGCCCGTTGAAGTTGCCGATGATGTAGGCGAAGGCACCCACGTAGAGCACCTTGCGCAACAGCTTGGCGATCACGTCCTCGCCCTGCCCCGTCGCGTGGCCCATCGCCCAGAACAGCCCGGCGAGCGTCATGTCGATGACGATCAACGTGGCAGTCAGGAACGCCACCTCGCCTTGCAGCAGCCCAAATCCGGAGTCGATGTAGCGCGAGAACGTGTCGAGGAAGCGGTCGATGACCGTCACATCGTTCATGGCGGCACGTCAGTTGCCGTAGAAGTTCACGGTGTGCGGCGTGTACGGCGTGCCACTGCCCAGGAAGCGTCGCGTCACCTCGCGTCCGCGCTCGGCCGCCGCCGCCTGCCGCGCCAGTTCCAGCGAAGCCGCGCGGTCCTGGGTGATCTGGAGCCGCTGCGCCTGGATCGACTGCTTGGCCTGCAAGGCCAGAAGCTGGTTGGTGGCCTGCATCGCCTGTAGCGCACCGACAGCCGACTGGCTCTTGCTCACGAGGTCGGCCAGCACGCTTTCGTCCTCGCCCAGGTTCTGCGATAACTGCGCCTGCATCTGCATGGTGGTCTGCAAGCCGTTGAGCGTGTTCTTCCAACGCTCCTGCGCATCCCGGTACATCTGGTCGCCGCTGACGGTGGCGGCGTACTGTTCCGGGTACAGACGCGCGAACTCCCGATCCATGTTCGCCAGGTCATAAGCCAAGCCCTTGGCCTGGGCGATCAGCCGCTGGGTGGTCGCCAGATTGCTGCGCAGCCGGCTCACCACGCTGGACGGCAGGCTGACCAAGTTGCGCGCCTGGTTCATCAGCATCTGCGACTCGTTCTGCAACTGCTGCACCTGATTGCTGATCTGCTCCAGCGTGTTGGCCGCCGTCATCATGTTCTGCATGAAGTTGAATTCATCGAACACGGTGTCGCCGATGCCGAAGATGGCGTGGGCCGGCTGCACGGCGCCGAAGGCGAGCGTGCAGGCGACGGCCACCGCGGCGAGCTTGGGGGTGTATGACTTCATGGCAGGTTCTCCTGTGGTTGGTCAGTGATATGAGGGGGAACATGGGAGGCAAGCGGCGCAAGACCGGGGAACGAGGGCAGCAGGTCGGCCGCCCAATCGAGGCCGCGATGGCGCAGCCAGGCGCCCGCGAAGCCGGGCGTGCTCGCATGCGGCAACACGCGATCGATGTCGCGCTGATCCTGCGGCGTGGAGGCGCCCGCGAAGGCCAGCGTCGCCGGCCCCAGGTCGAGGTCGAACAGGCGATTGCCGAGGCGGGATTGGTAGTAGTAGTCGCGCTTCGGAACTGCCGTGGCGACGATCTCGATCTGCCGGCTGTTGAGGCCGAAGCCTTCGTAGATCGTGCGAATCTGCGGCTCGGTCGCCTGCGGGTTGGGCAGGAAGATGCGGCTGGCGCAGCTTTCGATGATCGCGGGTGCGATGCTCGAATCCTTGATGTCCGCGAGCGACTGCGTGGCGAAGATGACGCTGACGTTTTTCTTGCGCAGGGTCTTGAGCCACTGGCGGATGCGCGCCGCAAACACCGGGTCATCAAGGAACAGCCACGCTTCATCGAGGATCAGCAGCGTGGGCGCACCGTCAAAGCGTTCATCGAAACGCGCAAAGAGGTAATGCAGTACGGCCATGACGGCGGCCTTGCTGTGCATCAGTTCCTCCATCTCGAAGCACTGCACGTCGGCCATGCCCAGCCGGTCATGGTCGGCGTCCAGCAGCTTGCCGTGGGCACCGCCCAGCACATAGGGCGCGAGCGCCTGGCGCAGCACGTTCGATTGCAGCAGCACCGACAGGCCGGTCATCGTGCGCTGCTTCAGCGGCGCGCCGGCGAGGCTTCCCAGCGCCGACCAGATGGTCGCCTTCTCGTCGGGGCCGACAGCGACACCCTCATGCACCAGCCGGCCTTCGACCCATTCAGCGGCCCAGGTCCGGTAGCCCTCGCGGTCGATGCGCGCGAGCGGCTGGAAAGCGATCTCTCCATCCGTGCCCAGGTCGTAGTGCTCGCCGCCCAGGCCGAGGATGGTGGCGCGCATCGAGCGGCCCATGTCGAAGGCGAAGATGCGTGAGCCGCGATAGCGGCGGAACTGCATCGCCAGCGTAGCGAGCAAGACCGATTTGCCCATGCCGGTCGGCCCCGCGACCAGCGCATGGCCCACGTCGCCGATGTGCGTCACGAGCCGGAACGGCGTAGCCCCATCGGTTCGCGTGACGATCAGCGGCGGGCCGCCCAGGTGGTCGTTCTTCTCCGGCCCGGCCCAGACGGCTGACACCGGCATCATGTGCGCCAGGTTCAGCGTCGAGACGATGGGCTGGCGCACGTTCGCATAGGCATGCCCTGGAATCGAGGAAAGCCACGCATCGACCGCGTTCAAGGTTTCGGGGATGGTGACGAAACCCCGGCCCTGGATCGCACGCTCCACCATGCGGAGCTTCTCGTCGGCCACGGCAGGATCGGCATCGAGCACCGTCACCGTGGCGGTGAGATAGCCGAAGGCGACTTGATCGCTGCCAAGCTCCTGCAAGGCGGCGTCCGCATCGGCGGCCTTGTTGCTGGCGTCGGTATCCACCAGCGGCGACTCTTGCTGGAAGATCGTTTCGCGCAACAGCGCGATGACGTTCTTGCGCTTGGCGAACCACTGGCGGCGCAGGCGGACGAGTTCCTTTTCCGCCTCGGCTTTGTCCAGGCAGAGAAAACGCGTACTCCAGCGGTACGCAAACCCCAGGCGGTTGAGGTCGTCCAGAATCCCCGGCCAGGTCGAGGTCGGGAAGCCCCGCACCGACATCACGCGCAGGTGCTGGTCGCCCAGCATGGGCGCCAGGCCGCCGACCAGCGGCGAATCGGTCAGCAGCGCGTCGATGTGGAACGGCACCTCGGGCACCGCCAGCTGATAGCGCCGCGTCGAGACGGTGGCGTGCAGGCAGGTCAGCGTCCGGCTGTCGTCGAGCCAGGCGATCTCCGGCATCACGCCATCGAGCAGGTCGAAGACGCGATCCGTTTCAGCCATGAATGCGGTCAGGCGGTCGCGCCAATCCACGCCCTCGGTTGGCCGGTTCTCGTACAGCATCTCCGCCGCGCGGGCGCGGGATTCCTCGGGCGGCAGGTACACCAATGTCAGGTGATAGCCACTCTCGAAGTGGTTGCCCGATCCCTCAAACGACGCGCGGCGTTCCTCGTCCACCAGCCACGACAGAGGCTCAGGAAACTCCGAGTGCGGATAGTCGGCGGCGGCGCGGCGCTCTGCCTCGATGAACAGTGCCCAGCCCGAACCCAGGCGGCGCAGCGCGTTGTTCAAGCGCGCCGACGTGGCGATCAATTCGCCCTGCGTCGCGCTGTCGAGGTCCGGCCCGCGAAAGCCGGCCGTGCGTTGGAAACTGCCGTCCTTGTTCAAGACGACGCCCGGCGCGACCAGTCCGGCCCAGGGCAGCCAGTCGGCGAGCAGTGCGGGCCGCTGGCGGTATTCGGCGAGGTTCAGCATGGCACTTCCCTCACACGTCCAGCAGCGGGCGCTGCTTGATGTGCCGCGCAAAGACCTGCATGAACTGTGGATCTAAACGCGCGCCCCAGACCGCCAGCGAGTGGCCGACGATCCAGAGCACCACACCCGGAATCCACAGTTGCAGGCCCAAGCCCACGGCGGCGGCCAGCGTGCCGTTGGCAATGGCCACGGTTCGCGGCGCGCCGCCCAGCAGGATCGGCTCTGTCAGCGAGCGATGCAGCGGCACCTCGAACCCAGCCGCGAAGGTGTCCGGGGCACTCATACGACGGCTCCGCCGGAGAAGCTGAAGAACGACAGGAAGAACGAGGACGCGGCGAACGCGATGGACAGACCGAACACGATCTGGATCAGCTTGCGAAAGCCCCCGCTGGTGTCACCGAAGGCGAGTGCCAAGCCCGTAGCGATGATGATGATCACTGCCACGATTCGCGCGACCGGCCCTTGGATCGACTCCAAGATCGACTGCAAGGGGCCTTCCCACGGCATCGAGGAACCGGCGGCCTGCGCGGTGCCGGCCAGGAACAGCAGCAGTGCGGTCAGCAGCAGCCCGTGCCCCGCAGGGCGGGCCAGGCTGTGCAGCCGAGCCAGCCTGGGCAAGCGCGAAAGCGGGTTTACGGAAACACGGAAAGCAGGAACGTGCATCTGCGTCATGGCAGTTCTCCAGGGTGGTTGAGGGACGGGGAAGAAAGGTCGGACTGCGATGGCAGTTCGGGAAACGGCGCGTCCAGCGCATCCGCCAAACCGTCGACCAATCGGTAGCCCACGCCATCGAAGCCGACGACGCGGGCGATGCTCTCGATGCGGCGCTTGCGCCCGCGCCCGGCAATGTGGATCACTACGTTGACCGCCTCGGCGATCAGCGCACGGGGCGGATTTACCGCCACTTCGAGAATCAATTGCTCCAGGCGCAACAGCGCGCCCAGCGCGGAGCCGGCATGGATGGTGGCGATGCCGCCGGGGTGGCCCGTGCCCCACACCTTGATGAGATCCAGCGCCTCGGCGCCGCGCACCTCGCCGACGACGACGCGATCCGGGCGCAGGCGCATGGACGAGCGCACCAGTTCGGTCATCGACACGACGCCTTGGCGCGTGCGCAGCGGCACGTGGTCGCGGGCCGCGCATTGCAGCTCCACCGTGTCTTCGAGCACCAGCACTCGGTCGCCCGTAGCGGCAATCTCGGCCAACAGCGCATTGGCGAGCGTGGTCTTGCCGCTGCTCGTGGCCCCGGCGATCAGAACGTTCTGCCGCTCGCGCACGGCCCGCACCAGAAGGCCCGCCTGGGCGGCGGTCATCATCCCGTCCACGACGTACCGCTCCAGCGGAATCACGCCGATGGCACGCTTGCGCAACGCGAAGGTCGGCCCCGGCGCGGCGGGCGGCAGGATGCCTTCGAAGCGTTCGCCCGTTTCGGGCAGTTCCGCCGACAACAGCGGCTGGCCGCGATGCACTTCCGCGCCGACGTGGGCGGCCACAAGGCGGATGATTCGCTCGCCATCCGCTTCGGACAGCTCCACGCCCATCGGCGCGCGGCCCGATGAGAGCCGGTCGATCCACAAGGTTCGATCCGGGTTCAGCATGATTTCCACCACGTCCGGGTCTTCGAGCGCGGTGGCGATCAGCGGCCCCATTGCCGTGCGCAGCATCTGGATGCGGCGATCCAGCGAGGCCGCAGCGGATGAACGTGGTTCGGGCGGGAATTGCGCAACAGCGCTCATGACACACGCTCCTGTGCTTGAGCCTGCGCCGCCGCGCCTTCCATTCGCATCGGATCGGGGTGCAGTTCCTCCACCACGTCGCGCACCAGACTTCGCCCGCGCAACAGGTGGCGGCCGAGTTGTTCGACGAACTGCTCGAAGCGCGCCTTGCCCTGGGCGCGTGCCGCGTCCTGATGGGCCTCGGGCACGGGAGTGCTGACGGTCAGGAAATAGCGAATGAACAGCGCCAGCGTTTCGATCTGGATGTTCTGGTCACGCTCCAGCCGTTCGGCCTGACGCGACAGGCGATCGAGGCGCTTGGCAATGGCCGCCTCGCGCTGATCGGCAGCATCGGGCGACAGCCACGATGCCAGCGCCGCCGCGACGATGGATGACTTGGACACGCCCTTCTTGGCGGCCAGTTCGTCGAGCCGCTTGGCGTGCTCGGGCTGGATAAAGAGATTCAGGCGGTAGTGGCTCATAGCTCGATTCCGTCGTTGGGGTCGAGGGAAGCCAGCCGAGCCGTGCGCTGGTGCACAGGATCAAGCTGGCGAGGAAGGGAAAGCGGCAGGTCGTCGTCGTCATCGAGCAGCCCGAGGTCGGCCGCGGGCGCGGCCAGCTCGAGGTCGTAGGCGACGGTTTCGGAGAGTTCGGGCTGACGGCGCGGGCCACCGTCGTCGGTGGAATCCAAGCCATCGGCGAATGCCGTGGCTGGCATGGTCGGCATCGGTGGAATCGCCAAGGCGCTCCAGTCATCGGCACGCGCCGGCGGTGCATCGGCATAGTGCCCGTCTGCCAACACAGGCGGCGGCAGCACGCGGCTCTTGAAATTGCTGTCCGCGTAGTAGCGCAGCTTCTTCGCCTTGATCGGTGCCACGCTGGAGACCATCACCACCGCCTCGTCGGGCGGTAGCTGCATCACTTCGCCGGGCGTGAGCAGCGGTCGGGCCGTTTCCTGGCGCGACACCATGAGATGCCCGAGCCACGGCGCGAGCCGATGGCCCGCGTAGTTGCGCTGCGCGCGCAGTTCAGTGGCTGTGCCCAGGGTCTCGGAAATGCGCTTGGCGGTGCGTTCGTCGTTGGTGGCGAACGTCACGCGGACATGGCAGTTGTCCAGAATCGAATGGTTCTGGCCGTAGGCTTTGTCGATCTGGTTGAGCGACTGCGCGATGAGGAAGCTGCGGATGCCATAGCCGGCCATGAAGGCCAGCGTCGTCTCGAAGAAATCGAGCCTGCCCAACGCAGGGAATTCGTCGAGCATCAGGAGCAGCTTGTGGCGGCGCTCGATGCCGTCGGAGCCATCGAGCGATTCGGTGAGCCGCCGCCCGATCTGGTTGAGGATCAGGCGAATGAGTGGCTTCGTGCGCGAAATGTCCGAAGGCGGAACCACCAGATACAGCGATACCGGATGCTCGGCGGCGATCAGGTCCGCGATGCGCCAGTCGCACCGCGATGTGACTTCGGCCACCGTGGGGTCGCGGTACAGGCCGAGGAACGACATGGCCGTGGACAGCACGCCGGAACGCTCGTTGTCCGACTTGTTGAGAACTTCACGCGCCGCCGAAGCAACGACGGGATGCGGACCATCGCGCACCTCGTTCACGAGGTGCGGCGTGGTCATCATCCGGTGCAAGGTCAGCTCGAACGGGCTGGCCGGATCGGACAGGAAGTTGGCGACGCCGCGCAGCGTCTTGTCCTCGCCCGCGTAGAGCACATGCAGGATGGCGCCGACCAGCAGCGCGTGCGAGGTCTTTTCCCAATGGTTCCTGCGCTCCAGCGCACCTTCGGGATCGACCAGGATGTCCGCGATGTTCTGCACGTCGCGCACTTCATGCGCGCCGCGCCGGACTTCCAGCAGCGGGTTGTAGGCCGCCGACTTCGCATCGGTGGGGTTGAACAGCAGGCAGTGCGAGAACTGCGAACGCCAGCCGGCGGTGATGGCCCAGTTCTCGCCCTTGATGTCGTGGATGACTGCGGACGCGGGCCAGGACAGCAGCGTCGGCACCACCAGGCCGACACCTTTGCCCGAGCGCGTCGGCGCGAAGGTCAGGATGTGTTCCGGGCCCTCATGCCGCAGATACTGACGATCGTGCTGGCCGAGGAACACGCCGACTGACCGCGTGAGGGCGGCCTTGCGAATGTCCTCCGCGTTTGCCCAGCGGGCCGAGCCGTAGGTTGTGACCAGGCGCGATTGCCGCGAGCGCCAGATCGACATGCCGATGGCCACCACCACGGCCACGAGGCCGCTGCCGCCCGCGATCGCGCCGCCGATGTCAAAGACACGCGGCGCGTAGGCGTCGAAGAAGAACCACCACTCGAACAGCCGCCAGGGGTGATAGACCGGCGTGCCGAAGAAGTCAAACCATGGCGAGCCCAGGCGTAGCTGATAACCCAGGGCGGCGGCTGTCCATTGTGTGGCACTCCACACACCGGCGACCACGATGCCGAACACCACGGCGATCTGACCGAACAGTACGTTCGTCCCTTGCATGACCCTGCCTCCAATCACGACACGGAGGTGCCGCAGCACTGAGGATCAAGGCGCGCGTGCAGGCCGGTCAAAGGCCGTCGTGGCGACGATTCAGGCCGAAAAAGCCAGACTTCTTTTCGTGGCGAAGACAATAAAAGCGCCGCAGGCGCGAGCGTGCTGCGGCGTAGTGAGGTGACAGCGAGAACTTCGTCGCAGCGAAGCGACGGCGAAGAGCCCTACTTGGATTTCTGCTCCGGCCGATCTCCGAAGAAGCGCCGGTTGGCGGCCTCCGCCGCGCGGCGGCAGAGTTCGTCGCCGACCTTGGCGCGGTCGTCCTTGCACAGCCGTTGAATTTCCTTGATGCGCTCGGGATTTGCCACGAGTGCGTCCACAGTTTCCGACGGTTGAGAGGGGCCGCATGCAGTCAGCGCGGCAGCCAGCATCAGCAGCATCACTTTGTTCATGGTTCGAGTCCTTTCATCGAGTGGGTCTATGAATCTCCGGCGCCGTTCGTGTCATCCGCTGAATCAATGAAGGCCACTCGTTCGATGAACCGGGCCAGCATCCCCGAAGGCTCCGCTTTGCTGCGCAGCAGATAGGTCATGAGCATGGGCGGTTTGCCCGCCAAGCGCCGAGCCACGACGCCCGGCTCGCGGCTGGAGGCAACGTGTGCCGCGCCCGCCAGACCCAAGGCCAGCCCAGCAGAAACCAGAGTCATCATCACATCGAAGGTTGCCACACGCTGCGCGATCAGCGGTTCCTGTCTGCACTTGCGAAGAAATCGATCGACCTGTCGCGCATGGCCTTCGCAGATGGCCGGATCGCCCAGCACCAACGGATAGCGCAGCACTTCCTCCAGAGGAACCTGCTTGAAGGCGAGCACGGGATGGCGAGCAGGCACCGCCACCATCAATTCATCCTCCCACGCGGGAGTGACCAGAATGCCGTCGCCCGCATCTTCGGCCATCGAAAACCCGGCGTCATACAGGTCGCTGTGAAGCCCCTTGATCTGCTGATCCAACGGCACCTCGAACAGTCGGATTTCCACCTCGGGATCTTCTTCGCGGCTACGTGCCAAGAGCGCCGGCAGACGCGATGGTGTGATGCCGTCGGACAAGGCAATGCGCAACTGACCGTGAAAGCCGTTGGCGGCAGACTTGACGCTATCGCGCGCCTGATCCAGCGCCGCAAAGACACGCTGAACGTGCTCACAGAACAAACGACCCGCGCGGGTCAGTTGCGTGCGGCGTGTGGTGCGGACGAACAGATGAGTGCCGAGTTCTTCCTCCAGTTCCTTGATGGTGCGGGATAACGGCGACTGGTCAACGTGTAACCGTTCGGCAGCTCGGGCGAAATGGAGTTCTTCGGCCACGGCAAGGAAACAGCGGAGATGACGAAGTTCCATAGATCACCACGTTGCTGTTACCAGCGATGTTTGGACTTTAGCTTTCTCACTTAGCATGATTGGCCACGATCTCGATGCCCATGCGCACGGCGGCGCTGCAGCCCATGAGTGTCAAGGCATTGGCGCAGTCGCTGCCAAGCCGAGCGTTCCAGAACATCAGCCGGCGCGAGGGAACCAACAGCACGCTGAACGGCCGCTTTTTCGGCCGTGCGGGTGCGCCACCCTGGCGGCAGTACGGGCAAGACACGTCTGCGTCCGAGCAGTGACTCTTGATCCAGTGGCCGGCGAGCGACGCTGAACCGAGCAAGTACTTCCTGTCCTCCCTGCCAGAGGACACACGATCAACGAGTTGGTCGACATCGTCCATCAGCGCTGGCGCATCGAGCGTGACTACCAGAACCCGAAGCAGGACTTTGGCCTTGGCCATTACGCGAGCCGAGGGTGACGGGGTTCGATGCATCGCCGCCATCAGCTCGGTGCGCCTGGAGAGCGGAAACCTGAATCAGTCACGCGCAACGGCGCGCCCATCGTCATCGAATCCTCCAAGAGCATCTCGCGCGAACTCGGCTGCAGGACGTAATCAGGCGAGTCGATCGCACTACCAGCGACAGCCTTTTTTTTCCGGGATCACCACCTAAGCTGCGCATATCGACGAGCGTGCACCCACGCTCCATTCTTCCCAGCGTTTGATCCGCCAAACTGGCTGTTCCTTCAGGCGGCTGACGTGCGCGTCGTTAGACCGGCTGCTGCGCGTCGTTAGACCGGCTGCGTACCGCGGAGGCAGCCGCCCCCTTGCGCGCCGCCAACACCATGAAGATTCCGGCCAAGGCGTACATTGCGACAATGAACATGAGGCTGTATTTGTTGTCCCCTGTCGAGGTCAGGATCCAAGTGCTGATGGACGGCGAGATCGCTGGACCGAGGTTGCCCAGCGAGCTGATAAGCGCAATGCCACCAGCCGCCGTTTCCTTCGGCAGGTACTCGCTGATAAAGGCGAAAAACAATGGTGTCGAAGCGGACGTGCCGATGATGGCGAGCGAGTACAGGCTCAGCGACACGACCAAGCCCGGCGCTAGCATCGCGATCGTTCCCAGGCCGACGGTGATGCAACACATGGCGAATACGAAGTGCCAGCGTCGGTCATTCATGCGGTCGGAACTACGGCCGATCAGAACCATGCCGATCATGCCGATGACGCTGGGAATGGCCTTCAGCAGACCGACGTGGAACACGTCCGTCACGCCCCAACTGCGGATCAGGGTCGGCGCCCAGAATAGCAAGGCGTAGACGGCGGCGCTCATCAGGAAGTAGATCAACGCTAGCGCGAAGATCTTTGGATCGCTCAGCAAATCCTTCATCGCGCTGTGCGTGCGTCCGGTGGTGATTTTTTCACTCTCTACGCGACGGATGAGGATCTTCTTCTGCTCGTCCGTGAGCCACCTGGCCTGCGCCGGGGTATCGCTCAGCATGAAATAGACCATGAACGCGACGACCAAGCAGGGCGCACCATTGGCTATGAACATCCATTGCCAACCATGCATGCCCATGAAGCCTTCGCCGAACTTCATCAACGCGCCGTTCAGTGGGCCGACGATGACGCCGGCTAGCGCGGTGGCGGTCATAAAGATCGCGATGGCCCGCCCTCGCCGTGTCGACGGGTACCAGTAGGTGAAGTAAAGGATCACGCCTGGGAAAAAACCTGCCTCGAAGGCACCGAGCAGGAAACGCAGGACGTAGAACTGCCAGGGCGCAGTGACCCAGGCCATCAGAGTGGCGCAGGCGCCCCAGCACAGCATGATGCGCAGAATCGTCTTTCGGGCGCCGACCTTCTCAAGGAAGAGATTGCTAGGCACCTCGAACAGGAAGTAGCCGACGAAGAACAGGCCCGCGCCGAGCGCGAAGACGTGGTCGCTCAAATGCAGGTCGCTCTTCATCTGCAGCTGCGCGAAGCCGATGTTGACGCGATCAATGAAGGCGAAAACGTAGGCGACCAGCAGCAACGGCAGGATGTGCCAGTTGACCTTGGAAAAAATCGCCGCCTCGACCGAGGTCTCGGTGATCGGGCCGCCGTTCGGCGCGTGTGTGACTGCCATGGGTTGTCTCCTGTAGCCTCATGCCTCATCCTCGAGGGCAGAGACGGGTGCGGCGCGGCATCGACGCAGCAATCTGGCGTCCAATGAACTACGTCAAATGGGAGTCGATAGCGTCGAACTTCGCGTAGACACGAGCGATCGACTTTCCAGCGATCACAAAAAGGTACGGTCCGCCACGGTGATTCGATGCAGAAGTCGGTCGTGCCCGTCGTAGCCACCCGTGGCCGCATGGTTGACGCAACGGTTGTCCCACAACAAAAGCGTTCCTTGCGTCCAGCGATGGCGATACACGACCTCCGAGCGAGCTTGGTGCTCGAACAACGCGCGCAGGATGGGCTGCGCTTCTTCCCCGCTCATGCCTTCGATGCCGATGGTGTAACCCGGGCTGGCGAACAAGGCCACGCGCCCTGTCTCGGGATGCACTCGTGCAAGGGGGTGCGATTGCGATCGCCAATGCCTCATCCGAATAGCGGATTTTCATCGAGCGTCCCGTGTCCTTTTCACCATAGGCGCCGTCGCGTGCATAGGCGCGGCCTGCCGAATGGATGCCGCGCCTTTCGGCCACCAGAGATTTCAAATTGGCGGGAAGCGTCTCCCAGGCGGCATATTGGTTGGAAAACAACGTGTCACCGCCTATGGGCGGGACGACGTTGCCGTACAGCAAGGTCGCTGCTGGCGGCTCCGCCATGAAACTCCAGTCCGAATGCCAAGTCTCGGCAAACAAGGGCGTCTTTTCATTCGCATCCCGGCGCACTTGTGCGACATGGGGATGGCCGGGAATCGATTCAAAGAAAGGGTCGGAGCCGTACGGGCCAATGGTCAGGGCGAAGCGCTCGATGTCCTCGATGGCCATGTCTTGATCGATGAATGCGAGGACTTGATGTTCAAGCCAGTGTTTGCGTATTTCGACGACCTGCGCGTCCGTCAGCGTGCGCGTCAGATCCACGCCTTCCACTACCGCGCCGCACGGCGCGTCCTGTCGCAGAACATTCATTTCCATCTATGTCTCCTTCATCAAGTGATTGCCCCATGAAAGCGAGAGACAGGTGCTCTCCGCAACTTTCTGATCGAGGGTCAGTAGCCCGCTTGGCTTTGCAGTCTATGGATGCCATCATCTTCATGCCAATGGATATTCTTGATAAGCATCATTCATGAATCAGAATTTGCAGAAGATCGACCTCAACCTCTTGTTGGTGTTCGACACCCTCATGCAGGAGCGCAACCTGTCACGCGCCGCAGAGCGAATGCACAAGAGTCAGCCGGCCATGAGCAACGCGCTCAGCCGCCTGCGCGAGCAACTGGGGCAGCCGCTGTTTCGTCGCACGGCCAAAGGGCTCGAACCAACTGTCGAGGCCATGGCACTGCACAGGTCGGTGCGGCAAGCCTTGTATCTGTTGCAGTCTGGAATTGGTGGCCAGGAAAGCTTCCGCCCCGACACCGAGCGAATTTTTCGGTTGTCTATGAATGACGATGCCCAATTACGATTGCTGCCAGCCTTGATGGCGCGGCTGAAGCAACTGGCGCCGCGGGTGATACTGCAGGTGTTGCCCGACGAAGGCACCTCGCTACCACAACGGCTGGCCAGTGGGGATCTGGATCTGGCAATGGATTATCTGTACTTCGATGATCCTGATCTTCTTTACCAGCCGATCACCGAAGAATCACTCGCGGTGATCGGTCGCGCGGGGCATCCTGCGTTCAAGGACGGCCTTGACAAGAAGGCCTACCTGAAAGCACAGCACGTCTCGATTCTGCCCCGAGCCGGCCGCGGCAGTCCTCTTGAAATCGTTTTGGGATCGGCCAAGGTGCGACGTCATGTGCAACTCCAGGTGCCGCATTACCTGACGATTCCTGCCATAGTCGCCGGCACCGAATTGCTGGGCACCATACCGCTGAACCTGGCCAGATATTTCGCTCGCAGCCAGGGTTTCCAGATCGCGGAGTTTCCATTCGAGATGTCTCCGATACAGATCAGTCTCATATGGCATCGCAAGCAAGAGCACGTCTCCGACTTGCAATGGCTGAAGGAGCAGATTCTTCATACTGCGCTCCGCGGAAAAAGCGCTGGTGAAATCGAAGCGCGGCACCTGCACGGCTGATCGGCAGAGGACATCCGCCGTCTCCATCTCGCGTCCACCGATCTCGGCGAGGTCGCGATAGGTTGGGCCGTCGGCCGGCTCAGCGCACCAGACCCAGCCGCCGCGCCGCGCTGACCGCCTGCGAGCGGCTTCCCACCGACAGCTTGCTGTTGATGTTGCGCAGGTGGGTCCGCACGGTGCTGTCCGATATGAACAGCTTCTCGGAGATCGCGCTGTTGGAGTAGCCGTCGGCCAGGAGCCGCAGGATCAGAAGTTCCTTCTGCGTCAGCGGATCGAGCAGCGCCGGCATCGGCATTACCGCCGCAGCCCCATCTGTGGTCACCACGTCATGCTCCGGAGCTGTCTCAGCCGAATTCAACCCGAAGGCCTTCACGAGGGTTCCGACATAGCGCACCAGCGCATCGTTTGGATCCTCGGTCTTCAACGAGGTCGCCAGTTGTCCGATCAGCATCGCCATGCTCGGCCCTTCGTCGAGCACCAGCCGCATGAAGCCCTGGCTGGCACAGCGGCGCAGCGTCTGGGCCAGCAGGCTCAGGGCCGACTCCACACCTTCGCAGCGTATCAGCGCGATGGCATGCAGCAGTCGGCAAGCCACGGCGCGCCGATGGCGCTGCGCACCCACCGCGTCAGCCGCCTCCCGTGCAAGCCGCAGTGCGGCGTGGCGCGCGTCGCCGGTCACCGCGTCCCAGCGCAAGCGTCCCAGCGTGAGGTCGTCGACGTCGTTGCCCAGCAGGCGGAACTGCGATGCGTTGGGCCACACGGCGCCGTTGTCAGCACGCTCCAGTTCGACCCGCGCTGAATCCGCGCGCCCCTGCAGCAGTTGCACGCGAGCGCGCTCCAGGTGCGCGCTCGCCACCACGCGCGGCAGCAGGCGCTGGTGGCCGATCCCCTCGAGTTCGATCAGCAGACGGAAGCATTCGTCCACGTCGCCACCGTCGAAGGCAAGGCGCGCCAGCATGCGATAGCCCAGAATGGTGTGGTCCGGCAGACCCACGTCGCTCGTTGTCGGCAGGTATTGACCGCTGTCAGCCCCGCCGCCAGCATGGCCCCCTGCAAGCGCGAGCCAACATGGGCAAAGTAGAGCGGCTGCGGGGCGATGAAGCACAGTTCGACGAGGCAGTAGCCCCCGAACGCGACCCAAGGCGAGCCGAAGACCGCAATGAGCAGCCCGACGAACATGCCGGCGGTTGAGATCAGCATCCATCGCTTGGGCTTGAGGTCTCGTTCCGCGAGCCGCGGGATCACGATGGCCCCGATCGCGGCGCAGATCCACGGGATCGCAATCAGCAGACCGACCTGCAGGGAACTCAGCCCCGGCCCACCAGCGGCGACGATGGACGGCAGGAAGTGCACCACGGTGTAGACGCCCAGCTGGTTGGTCAGCCAGAACGGAAGCTCGGGCGATCACTGGCCCAGTGGATGCAGGAGCAGCCGAGAAGCCTCGTGGCGGCTGCGAGGAAACTGGCTTAGCGCGGGGGCGGGCAATCGCGCACGAGCATCAGACCGTCAGGTGACGGCGAAACGACAAGCGGCTCTGCTCCGCAGGCCCGAAAGCATTCATCCAACATCGCGCGTGTGGCAAACGTCTCGGGCAGCAAAACCACCGGCTGGCGGTGCAGTTCCACCAGTCGCAGTCGCTTTCGCCCAGCCAGCGGATGCGCCGGAGAGACTGCCAGCACCATCTGCTCGTTGTACAGGGGCTCGAACCGCAACCCTTCCGAAGTGCGTGCGCGGTAGGAAATACCCATGTCGACCTTCCCTTCGATAAGGTAAGCACCGATCTCATCGACCGTGAGTTCATTGACGGTCACGTTGACAGTGGGATGCCGCACCAGCAAGGAAGCCACGCATTCGGGGATGAATCCGATGTTGAACGTGTGAGTCGCGCCGATGCGCAGGCTTCCCGTGAGTCCACTGGCGGACGCCTTCAATGCGCCTATCCCCTGGTCGACCTCCTTCAAGGCCTTGGCGGCATAGCCCAGGAACAACTCCCCTTCCTCAGTGATCAGCACGCGCTTGCCCACGCGCTCGAACAGACGATGGCCGATCTCGTCTTCGAGTTGGCGGATCTGGTGCGACAAAGTGGATTGCGTCACATGCACCCGCTCGGCTGCCCTGGTGAAGTGAAGGCACTCGGCCAGGGCCACGAAATAGCGCAGGTGCCTCAGTTCCATTGAGTCGTCTCCGGCAATTCATTGATCGATGCCATCCATGCTAAAGGACGATATTCATCATTTCCATATTTCGGCAGCAGTCGCTCCAATCGGCTTGTATCTGCACACCGGTGTGTGCAGCCACCACAACGCAAGGAGACACGTATATGCAGGAACGCCGCCGCAAGTTTTATGGCTGGGGATACGAGGGGGACACCGTGCCCGAGAAAGAGATCGAGACTTTCGAGCGCGCCTGGAGCCGGCTGCTCGGCGTCGAGCACTTCGAGGCCACACCGTTTCCGCGCGAGGAGGACATCGCACTGCGCGCGCCGCGCATGCAGCCGCCGGCGAGCCTGGCTGCGATCTGCACGACGGGGCACTACGACCGCCTGTATCACACCTACGGGGCCGGCACGGTCGATGTAGCCCGTGCGCTGCGAGGCGAGTTCCGCAACCCGCCAGACGTGATCGCCTATCCGCGCACGGAGGAGGACATAGTCAACCTCTACGACTGGTGCGGATCGCACAACCTGGCCGTCGTTCCCTATGGCGGTGGCACCAGTGTGGTCGGCGGCGTCAATCCACCCGACAGCGACCGCTACCGCGGCGTGGTCAGTATCGACATGAAGCATTTCGATCAGGTACTGGAGGTGGACGAGACCTCGCAGTCGGCGCGCATCCAGGCCGGCGTGCTCGGCCCAAGCCTCGAACGCCAGCTCAAGCCCACTGGTCTAACCCTGCGCTTTTTCCTGCAGGCTTGGGAGTTCTCCTCACTGGGCGGTTGGATCGCGACCCGGGCCGCAGGTCATTTCGCTACGGCGTACACGCAGATCGACGACCATGTGCAGAGCCTCAAGGTGGTCACGCCGGCAGGCAACATCGCCTCGCGCCGCTTCCCGGTGTCGGGCTCGGGCCCCAACCCGGATCGGCTCTTCCTCGGCTCCGAGGGTGCGCTGGGCATCATCACCGAAGCGTGGGTCCGGCTGCACCGACGCCCCGTCTTTCGCAAGATGACGACCGTGCGCTTCAAGCGCTACGAGGACGCCGTGGAAGCCGCGCGCCAGTTGTCCCAGTCCGGCCTGAACCCTGCCAACGCCCGCCTGATCGAGCGTGAGGAAGCCGCCTACACCGAGTCCAGCGACGGTAGCTACGACATCCTGGTTCTCGGTTTCGAGTCGGCCGACCACCCGGTCGACGCCTGGATGGGCCGTGCGCTGGAGATCTGCGCCGCCTGCGCTGGCGAATGGGACGCGAAAGCATTGGACGGTGAGAAGGCCGGCTCCGATTCCGACACGGCCAACTGGCGCAACAAGTTTCTGCGCGGTCCCTTCATGCGCGAATACGCCATCGCGCGCGGGGTGATGCGCGAGACCATGGAGACGGCCATTCCCTGGAGCGGCTTCGCAGCGCTGCACGCCCATGTCAAGGCAGAAACCCATCGCGCAATCCGCGATGTCACTGGCCGGCCCGGCTCGGTCACTTGCCGCTTTACCCACCTTTACCCGGACGGCCCGGCGCCCTACTTCACCTGGTTCGCCTACGGCGACAAGGCACGGCTGCCGGAGCAGTACATGGCGATCAAGCGCGTCGCCGAGCAGGCCATGGTCGACGCGGGCGGCACGGTCACCCACCACCACGCACTCGGACGCGATCACCGTCCCTGGTACGACAAGGAGCGGCCCGAGCTGTTCTGCACCGCGCTGCGAGCCGCAAAGCAGGCCTTTGACCCGAAGCAGATCCTGAATCCGGGTGTACTTTTCGACCCGAGTTGACCATGACGGAATCCAAGACTCACACCACCGCAGCCCCTCTGTCCGGAATCCGGGTTCTCGATCTCAGCCGCATCCTCGCGGGACCGTGGAGCACCCAGTTGCTGGCGGATCTGGGGGCGGACGTGATCAAGATCGAACGCCCCGTCAGCGGCGACGACACCCGGAGTTGGGGTCCGCCATTCCTGGCACGGGAGGATGGGACACCGACGGTCGAATCGGCCTATTTCCTGGCGGCCAATCGCGGCAAGCGGTCGATCACCGTCGACATCGGCACGAGCGAGGGGCAGGACATCGTGCGTGCGCTGGCTCGGAACGCGGATGTCTTCGTGGAGAACTACAAGATCGGCGACATGAAACGATATGGACTGGACCATACGGCGCTGAGCGAGCTCAATCCGCGGCTGGTCTATTGCTCGATCACCGGATTCGGCCAGACAGGCCCATACAGCCACCGCGCGGGCTACGACTTCGTGATCCAGGCAATGGGCGGCCTGATGAGCATCACCGGGCAGAGCGACGACCAACCCGGCGGCGGAGCACAGAAGTGTGGAGTCCCGATCGCAGACTTGATGACCGGCATGTACGCTTCCACTGCCATCCTGAGCGCCCTGCTCGAGCGCGTCGGCAGCGGCCAAGGCCAGTGCATTGACATGAGCCTGCTGGATACTCAGGTGGCGTGGCTTGCCAACCAGGCGGCCAATTATTTGGTGTCGGGCCACACTCCCAAGCGCTGGGGCAACGCACACCCCAACCTCGCGCCCTACCAGGCATTTGCCGCGCGGGACGGGGAACTGATCGTCGCGGTTGGCAACGACCGTCAGTTCGCCGCGCTGTGCCGGACGCTGGGCAACGCGGCGCTTGCCGCCGAGTCGCGCTTCGCCACCAACACACAGCGGCTGGAGCACCGAGCCCAGCTCATCTCTCTGCTGGCTGCACTATTCGCCGGCCAGAGCCGCGACCACTGGTTGGCCCGGCTCGAGGAGGCCGGCGTGCCATGTGGACCGATCCAGAGCATTCCCCAGGCCTTGGCAGACGCACACGTCCAAGCACGCGGCATGGTGTTCTCGCTGCCGCACGCCAGCGGCGCAGAGGCCCCGCAGATCGCCAATCCAATCAAGTTCTCACGCACCCGCATCGCCTACCGACGCCCGCCCCCCGTCCTAGGCGAACACACCGCTGAGGTGCTGGCCCAAGACTTGGGCTGGACTGTGGCCCAGATCTCGGCCCTGCAGCACCAGGGCATCGTCTGAAGCCCGCGAACAGCGCTAGTTCCCCGACGGCTACTCACTACAAAGGAGACTTTCCATGACGCACTCTATTCGCCGGGCCTTGACCACACTTCTATGCATCGGCGCGCTGGTCGGCGCAGGCGCTGCAATCGCCAAGGACTGGCCGGCGCAAGCAGTCCGCATCGTTCTGCCATATCCGCCAGGCGGCGCCTCGGACGTCACAGCCCGCCTGCTGGGCCACCAGTTGGGGCTGGCCCTGAACGCTTCCGTCATCGTCGAGAACCGCCCCGGCGCCAACGGCATCATCGCCAACGAACTCGTGGCCAAGTCTGCGGCCGACGGCTACACCGTCCTGATGGCAAACCTCGGCCCAAACGCCATCAACCCAGCCGTCTACGCCCGGCTTCCCTACGATACCGCCAAAGACTTCGCTCCGGTGATCCTCACGACGAAGGTCCCGCTGTTGATCGTAGCGGCCGTGGCTCGCCTCTGACGAGCTTGGCGCAATTCATCGCTCTTGCTCGGGAAAAGCCGGGCCAAGTCAGCTTCGGCTCCGCTGGCAATGGCTCCGGTAGCCACTTGGCCGGCGAGCTCTTGGCCATGACGACGGGCACCAAGATGCTGCACGTCCCCTACAAGGGCGACGCGCCCGCGCTGACAGACCTGATGAGCAACCAGGTTACGGTCGCCCTTCCCACGGCACTTGCAGGCGTTCCCCACGTCAAGAGCGGCAAACTGCGCGCGCTCGCCGTCACGAGCCAGTCGCGCATCCCTTCGTTGCCTGACGTACCAACAGTAGACGAAGCGCTCGGCACCAGCGGCTTTGAGGCGGTTTCCTGGGGAGGCCTCATGGTGCCAGCGGGCACGTCCGCACCCATCGTCGCTCGGATCAATACCGAGACCAACAGGGCGCTGCAGATGCCCGACATCCGCACCAAGCTGTCGGCACAAGGGGCTGAAGTCATGGGAGGCACTCCCGAGGCCTTCGGTACTTTCTTACGCTCGGAGCTGTCCAAATGGAAGCGTGTGGCGGAAGCCGCCAAGGTCCGACTCGAGTGAGCCCATGCGCTGGACGGAAGTCACGCATCGTGCCAGCCGCGGCACGTGAAGCCAGGCACGCCGCTTCTGACCCGAGTCGCTAAAGCGCACCCAGGACGCCATTCGAAGCACCCGTAAAAGGGCAGTGGTGTTAGAGCGTGTCGACCAGCTCCGGCACGGCCGTGAACAGGTCGGCCACGAGGCCGTAGTCGGCCACCGAGAAGATCGGGGCTTCTTCGTCCTTGTTGATCGCGACGATGACCTTCGAATCCTTCATGCCGGCCAAGTGCTGGATGGCACCCGAGATGCCGGCTGCGATGTACAGCTGCGGCGCGACGATCTTGCCGGTCTGGCCCACTTGCCAGTCGTTCGGGGCGTAGCCCGCGTCGACGGCGGCGCGGCTGGCGCCGAGGCCGGCGTTCAGCTTGTCGGCCAGCGGGGCCATCACTTCGGTGAACTTCTCTGCGCTGCCCAGGGCACGGCCACCCGCGACGATGATCTTGGCTGCCGTCAGTTCAGGACGCTCGCTCTTCGTGACTTCACGGCCGACGAAGCTGCTCTTGCCGCTGTCTGCAACGCCTTCAGCGGTTTCGATCGCTGCGCTGCCACCCGTGGCGGCTGCGGCATCGAAGCCGGTCGTGCGCACGGTGATCACCTTGGTGGCGTCGGTGCTCTGCACGGTGGCGATCGCGTTGCCAGCGTAGATCGGACGCTCGAACGTGTCGGGGCTGACAACCAAAGTGATGTCGCTGATCTGCGCCACGTCCAGCTTGGCGGCCACGCGCGGTGCGACGTTCTTGCCGTTGGCGGTCGAGGGGAACAGGATGTGGCTGTAGTTGCCGGCGATGGCCAGCACTTGGGCTGCGACGTTCTCGGCGAGGTTCTCTGCCAGCGAAGCGCTGTCGGCAGCGATCACCTTGGACACGCCAGCGATCTGCGCGGCGGCCTTAGCGGCTTCTGCTGCATTGGCACCGGCCACGAGGATGTGGACGTCGCCACCGCAAGCCAGGGCTGCGGTCACGGTGTTGAGGGTGGCCGGCTTGATGCTGGCGTGGTCGTGTTCGGCAATAACAAGTGCGGTCATGTTCAGATCACCTTCGCTTCGTTCTTCAGTTTGTCCACCAGCGTTGCAACGTCAGGCACCTTGATGCCGGCACCGCGCTTCGGCGGCTCGCTGACCTTCAGGGTCTTGAGGCGCGGCTTCACGTCCACGCCCAGGTCTTCAGGCTTGAAGACATCGAGCTGCTTCTTCTTGGCCTTCATGATGTTGGGCAGCGTCACGTAGCGCGGCTCGTTCAGGCGCAGGTCGGTCGTGATGACCGCGGGCAGCGTGAGCGTCAGCGTTTCCATGCCGCCGTCGACTTCGCGCGCGACGGTGACCTTGTCGGCTGCCAGGTCGACCTTCGAGGCGAAGGTGGCTTGCGGCAGGTCGGCCAAAGCAGCCAGCATCTGGCCGGTCTGATTGGCGTCGTCATCGATGGCCTGCTTGCCGAGGATGATCAGCTGGGGCTGTTCCTTGTCGACCAGCGCCTTGAGCAGCTTGGCCACGGCCAGCGGCTGCAGCTCTTCGGTGGTCTCGACCAGGATGCCGCGGTCGGCGCCGATGGCCATCGCGGTGCGCAGGGTTTCCTGGCATTTGGCATCACCGCAGGACACGGCGATGACTTCGGTCACGAGGCCCTTTTCCTTCAGCCGCACCGCTTCTTCGACAGCGATCTCGTCGAAGGGGTTCATGCTCATCTTGACGTTGGCAATGTCCACCCCGGTGCCGTCGCTCTTGACGCGCACCTTCACGTTGTAGTCCACCACGCGCTTGACGGGGACGAGAAGTTTCATTTCGATTCCTGTGATTTTCGAAGTATTTGATGCGCCAACGCTTAAGAAAGTCCCGTAAACCGCGCAGCCCTGCGCTCGCGCCGCGCCGCGACGCCTTCCGCCGCATCAGCGCTGCCGGCCACGTCCTGCGCCAGCATTTGCGTGCAAACCATCGCCTCCACGGGGCTGCGTGCTAGCGTCTCCTGCGCCATGCGTTTGAGAAAGCGCATGACTGTCGGTGACGAGTCCGCCATGTCGTGCGCCATCTCCATGGCCACGGCCATTTCCTCACCGGGCACACACAGGCGGTTGACGAAGCCCGCTTCATAGGCGCGCTGCACCGATACGGGCCGGCCGAGCAGCATCAGCTCCATGGCGATCTTGTGCGGTATGCGCGCAATGATCGACGCCACCAAGCCTGCCGCGTTGCCCATCCGCGCCTCGGGGTAAACAAAGGTGCTGCGATCCGTCGCGATGCAGAGGTCGCAGAAGGTAACCAGTGTCACGCCCGCTGCGATGACGGGGCCATCCACCACGGCAATGATCGGCTTGCCCACCGGCACGCCGAGCTCGGGTATGGCGCGCCAGAACTGGGCCGGCGCGGCCTTCATGTCGAGCCCCGCCGTGAAGACCGGACCATTGGCACGCAATACCGCCACGCGGTCATCGGATGACGCGAAGTCCCGCCATGCCCGTTCAAGAGCCTGCACCGCGGCTTCGTCCAGCGCATTGCGCTTGGTCGCGCGGTCCAGCGTGATGACGCGCACCCGGCCGATGGAGCGCACATCGATGCGAGGGGCGGCCACTGTCATCCTGAAAGCTCCGCCCGTGTGGCCGCTGCCTGCCGCATCTGCGCCATGGCGTATGCCACCTCGACATGCAGCAGAAGCGGATAGCCCATGCTGATGATCAGCCACTCCAGGGCCGCACGGACGGTATGCTTCCATTCAGAACACATCACGCAGCCTCCTGTTGCGAGCTCCGCGCCACGGCGCTGATGATGTTCTTGGACGCCAGTTTCTCGATGCACTGGGAGTTGAGACCGAGCACCTGCTCCAGCACTTCACGCGTGTGGTGACCCAGGGCGCTGGGCGCCCGCTTGTACTGCACGGGCGTAGCGCTGAACTTGATCGGGTTGGCGATGCCGCGCATATAGCCTTCGCCGTTGTCACTACCGACGTCGACCGCCAGTTGGCGATGGATGACTTGCGGATGCTGGAAGGTTTCGCGATAGCTGTTGATACGACCATTGGGCACGCCGCGATCCGAAAATTCCTTGAGCCAGTGCTCGCACGGCAACTTTGCCATGATGGCCTGCACACGCGGCAGCAGGGCATCGCGGTGCAGGATGCGGCCGGACATGCGGGCATAAGCGGGGTCTGTCTCCAGCTCCTGGCTGCCCAGCGCCTGGCAAAAGCGCCGCCATTGCTCGTCGTTGCCCACAGCGATCACGATCTTTCCGTCCGAGGTGTCGAAGACCTGATACGGCACCAGCGTCGGATGCGCATTGCCCCAGCGGCGTGGATCCAGGTCGTTGACGAGGTGGAACGCCCCCTGGTTGGAGGCAAGCGCCGTCACGCAATCGAGTAGCGCCATATCGATGTATTGCCCTTCGCCCGTTGCGTTGCGGTGGTTTAGTGCCGCGAGAATCGCAATGCTCGCGTACAGCCCGGTGGTCAGGTCGGCCATGGCAATGCCTACCTTCTGGGGGCCGCCGCCCGGCAGATCGTCGCGCTCACCGGTAATGCTCATCAAGCCCCCTTCGGCCTGGAATACGAAGTCATAGCCAGGGCGGTCGGCATAAGGGCCCGTCTGGCCATAGCCGGTGATGGAGCAGTACACGATAGCGGGATTGAGGGCGCGGATGCTTTCGTAGTCGAGGCCATAACGAGCCAGGTCGCCGACCTTGAAGTTCTCGACGAACACGTCGCACTGCGCGGCCAGGGCGCGGATCAGGTCCGCGCCTTCGCGGCTGGCGATATCCACGCCCACCGAGCGCTTGTTGCGGTTGGCGGAGGCGAAGTAGGTCGCGTCAGGGGTTTCGCGGCCGTCCGTCGTGCGGAAATACGGCGGACCCCAATGCCGGGTGTCGTCGCCACGCGCCGGGTGTTCGATCTTGATGACATCGGCGCCCATGTCGGCCAGTGTCTGCGTGCACCAGGGTCCGGCCAGCACACGCGTCAAGTCCAGTACACGGATGTTTCCCAAGGCTTGCGGTTTCATCGTTTCGGCTCCCACTTTCAGTTCCCGCTAGGCAGGTTGATCTGAATGGACTTGACTTGCAGGAACTCTTCCACACCGAAGAGTCCGCCCTCGCGGCCAACGCCGCTTTGCTTGTAGCCGCCGAAAGGAGCCAGCGCATTGAAGCGCGCGCCGTTGATGTCTACCTGCCCAGCTTGGATGCGGCGTGCCACGGCCATCGCCTGCTGTTCCTCGCCCCAGACCGCGGCGGCCAGTCCATAGGCCGTGGCGTTGGCAAGGCGCACGGCATCGTCTACGTCCGAATAGGTGAGGATGCTCAGCACCGGACCGAAGACCTCCTGGCGCGCCAGCGCGTTGTCTTCGTCGACCGCGTATGCCCTGGGCGCGACAAAAAAACCTTGTTCCGGCACGGCGCTGGCCTCGGCAATGCGCTGGGCCCCCTGCCGCTCGCCTTCGTGCAACAGCGCCTGGACGCTGGCTTGCTGACGCTGCGAAATCAGCGGTCCGACACGGCTACCTTCGGACAGGCTGCTGCCCACTGTCAGCTTGGCGATTTCCTGCGCCACCAACGCACAGGCTTGCTGCGCCAGATCGGCCGGAACCAGCAGGCGCGTCAATGCGCTGCAGGTCTGGCCATTGTTGAGCATGCAGGAGGCCATCGTCGCCTTCACTGCACGCGCAAGATCAGCGCTCGGCAGCACCACGCTCGGCGACTTGCCTCCCAGCTCAGTGGTCACTTTCTTGACGGTCTGCGCCGCCAGTGCGGTCACGGCCTTGCCAGCCTGCGTCGAGCCGGTGAAGCTCAACACGTCCACCGCTTCGCTGGCCGCCAGCGGTGCACCGACCATTGGGCCCGTACCGTTCACCACGTTCACGACGCCGTCGGGAAAGCCAGCTTCGTGCAGCGCTTCGCAGATCAACTGCGTGGTTTGCGGCGTCAGCTCGCTCGGCTTGAGCACTACGGTGTTGCCCGTAAGCAGGGCGGGCGCGAGCTTGAGCACGATCTGGTGCAGTGGAAAGTTCCAGGGCGTGATGCAGGCGATGACGCCAAAGGGCTCGCGCGCGATGCGCGAATTGCCCACCATCGTCTCCCATGTCAGCGACTGCACGGTGTCCACGAAACTGCCGATATTGCACAGCGGAGACTCGACCTGGACGATCTGCGAGATCTTCAACGGCGTGCCTACTTCGGCCGCGATCGCGCGCACCAGTCGATCCTTGCGGGTGGCCAGTGCCTGTGCCCATTTTTGGACGATGCGTACGCGCTCCGGCAACGGCATCGCGCTCCAGCCCGCAAAGGCCGCGCGGGCGGCCTGCGCCGCGCGCAGTGCGTCGTCCTCGTGTCCCATGCCGACCCTCGCGGCCAGCGCGCCGGAGTTGGGGTCGAACACCTCAACAAATTCTTTGCCCTGCGTGGCACACCAGGCGCCGGCGATGTATTGGCGGTCGTAGAGATGGGTCATTTCACAGTTCCTCCAATGCCTGCACGCGGTCGGGGCCGCCCGACCATTGCCAGGCCAGCGAATGGCGCGACACCCCCAGCAACACGCCGTTTAGTGCACTTGGATGGATCCAGAGGCCATCGCGCTCCACGGGCGTCTGGGTGCGGCGCGTGTAGCGCTGCCCGTGCTTTTCGAGCCGCGCGATGACATCGGCCAGGTCATCGGTCTGCACGTAGCACATGTACAGCGCGTCGCCGCGCTTGGCCGAGAAGCGGCCCATGGGGAACGCCGGATCGTGTGCCTCGGAAAGCTCGATGCGGTCCAGACGGTCCGGATCGAACATCATGAGCGTTCCCACATAGCCGAAGCGCTCGAAGGTGATGCCCACGTTGCGCTCCGGCTGCAGGCCCAGGCCGTCCGCGTAGCGCGCGGCCACGTCCTGCCAAGGCGAGTTGAGCACCATCGTCAACTCGTAGAGAAACTCGATCGGCCCCTCGCCGCGCGCATTCCGGGCGGTTGTGCTGACCACCAGCGGCATGTTGTGCAGGTCCGAGGGTTCGAGGTACAGGCGTCCGTCGGCCGCCGTGAACCGCACTTGGTGGGCCGCCAGATGCCGGGTGAACGCCTCCAGGTCCGGCGTGGAGACGCCACCATACATGAGCCCCTCGCCCCACTGCTCCAGGTGCTTGTGGACGACGCCCTCGCCGCGTGGCTCGCACAGCTCGACCTGCGTGGCGCCCAGTTGCATGCGGCGCACGCGGGCGTTCAGCCACGTGCTGTCAAAATCTTCGATCCGGCGCGCGGCCAGGATATTGGAGTAGTTGCTTTGCGCGGCGTCCAGTGAACGCACGGCAACCAGAATTCGGTCTACGTAATCAAGCATGAGGCAGGCTTTCTGAAAAGGCGCACGCAGCGGCCATGACGCACGATGCGGCGGAATAAAGGATTCCCACGTTCGTGGGGACTCAATCAATCTGGATATCCAGTTCTTTGATCAAGGCGCCCCAGCGCCGGTCTTCGCGCGCAATGAAGTCGCCATATTCCCGAGGCGTGCTGGGTGTGATGTCGATGTTCTGCGCCCTGAAATACTCGACGAAATCAGGCTTGGCCTGCACCTTGCGCAGCGCGGCATTTAGCTGGTTGACGATGGGCCCGGGCGTTCCCTTGGGCAGATGCAGCCCGAACCAGGATGCCACCTCGACGTTGGGCAATCCGCTTTCGACAAACGTTGGCACGTTCGGTAGCGCATGAGAACGCTGCGCCTTCGTCACCGCCAGCGGCACGATCCTTCCGGACTTGATATGCGGCAATGCCGTGTTGATGCTGTCGAACATGAAGTCCAGATTTCCGCCGAGCAGGTCCGTCATCGCTGGAGCGCTGCCCTTGTAAGGCACATGGGTGACCTGAATGGCGGCCTGCTGGGCGAACAGCGCCGCGGAAAGGTGCGGCGATGAGCCCGCGCCGAACGAGCCGTAGTTCAACTGCCCGGGCTTTCTCTTGGCTTCTTCGATGAGCTTGGCGAGATTGGAATAGTTCCTGGACTTGTCTGCGTTCACCACCAGCACGTTGGCGCCATCGGCCACCTTGCCCACGGCAATGAGGTCACCCGGTGAATAGGGCATTTTCTTGAGCAGGAAACGGTTGACGCTGACTTGCCCGATCGCACCGAACATGACCGTGTAGCCATCCGGCTTGGCCTTGGCCACGTAACTCGCGGCGATGGAGCCATTCGCGCCTGCGCGGTTGTCCACAATCATCGGCACCTTCAGCTCCCCCTGCAGCTCCGCGGCGAGCTTACGGGCGATCACGTCGTTGATGCCGCCCGGTGGATAGCCCAGCACCAGCGTGATCGCTTTATGAGGCCAGGCGGCTTCGCTCTCGGGTTGTGCCTGCACACCAAGCGACGTACCCCCTAGGGCCATGGCAACCGACACCAAGGCCATCTGCCTCAAACGTCGGCGCGAAATAGGAACACGGCCAGTTTGAATCCGCATGTGTGTCTCCTGTTGCTTTTTGAATAGGCTCATTCTTGGGCAGCAAGCGGCAGCGCGGGACATGGCTTTTGACGAATGTGTGCGAACATCGCACGTAACCCGTTTGAAAAAATAAGGCCAAGCAATGGCGGATTCCGCAGCCTTCAACAACATGGAGCAAGTAGCGCAGAAGCATCGGGGCGATCCCGACTTCATGCTCTCACTGGCCCGAGGATTGCAGGTGCTGCTTGCGTTCTCGGAGCGAAAAAGTCCGTCTTCCGGCGCGGAAATCGCGCGGCGCACCGGGCTGGACCGCGCGGTCGTGCGTCGCTGCATACACACGCTGGAATGCGTGGACTTGGTGCGACGCGACGGCACCAAGTACGTGCTGGATGCGAGCGTGCTGAACCTTGGCCACGCCTACTTCTCGTCCATCGATCTGGTGCAGCGTGCTCAGCCTTTGCTGGATGAGCTGGGCGATGCGGTGCACACCAATTGCGCGCTGGCCATGCTCAACTGGAGCGACGTGGTCTACCTGGTGCGTTCGCAAAGCCGCCGGCTGATGCAGCGCTCGCTGGGCATGGGTAGCCGATTGCCGGCGCACTGCACGTCGCTGGGTCGGGTGCTGCTTGCCCATCTGGGCGCGACTGAGCTGGACGAGTATTTCGTGCAGGTGCCCCGTCCGCGGATCACGCCGCATACAGTGACGGAAGAGGCCGCGCTGCGCGACATTCTTACCCAAGTGCGAAAAGACGGTTTCGCGGTCGTCAACCAGGAGGTGGAACTGGATCTGGTGGGCATTGCGGTGCCTGTCAAGATGCAGGGATTCGCGGCACAACTTGCGCTGAGCGTGACCGTCAGCCCGCGCTACACGGCGCCGCATGAGATGAAGCCGCGCTATCTGGACCGCATGCAGGAAGTCGCCGCGCGACTGGGCGGGCTCTGAGTGCGCAGGGAGGCCCTGTTCGGAGATCAGGCGCTGCATGCGGTCACTCCACCCGGATGTGTTCAGCTCGGATGATCTCAGCCCACCGCCTGGACTCGCGCCGCACCTGGTCTTCGAACTCGGCCGGGCTGCTGTTAACGATGCGAAAACCGTCGGCCTCCATCCTGCCCTTGACGGCCGGCTGGGCCAATGTCTTGCGCAGCGCGGACTGGATGTGCTCGAACACCGGGCGCGGCACACCCTTGGGCACCATCATGCCTATCCACGACTGCGCCGTGTAGCCTGGCACGACCGAGCCGATGGTGGGCACGCCGGGCAACTGGACCACGGGCTCGGGGCTGCCGATGGCTACCGCGTTGACCTGGCCGGCCTTGATGTAGTTGACGACGGTGGGCAGGCTGCCGATGACCAGGTCCACTTCGCCGCCCAGCAGCGCGGTGAGCATGGGCCCGCCGCCCTTGTAGGGCACGTGGGTGAGTTGAGCGCCGGCCTGGCGCGCGAAGGCCACGGGGTTGAGGTGGTTGGAGCCGCCTACGCCCGACGAACCGTAGTTGAGCTTGCCGGGCTGCGCCTTGGCGGTGTCGATCACGGCCTGCAGCGATGTCAGTCCCGATTTCTTGGATGTGACCAGCGCCATGGGCATGGTGCCGATCAGGCTCACGTAGTCGAAGGAATGGAAGGTGTCGTACTTGATGCCGTAGAGGCTGGCATTGACGGCGTGCGAGTCGAACACCAGCAGCAGCGTGTAGCCGTCGGGCGCGGCACGCGCGGCCTCGTAGGTGCCGATGGTGCCGGAGGCGCCACCGCGGTTATCGACCACCACGCTCTGGCCCAGGTGCTCGGCGAACTTCTGCGAGATGGTGCGCGCCACGTAATCCACCGAGCCGCCGGGCGGAAATGGCACGATAAGCCGCACGGGCTTGCTGGGGTAGCTGCCCTGTGCCTGGACGCCGAGCGCGAACGTGGCGATGGCGCAGCCTAGCAGGCTGCGCACAAAGGTCTGGTGTTGCATGGTATTTGGTTGCTGGGATCTCTCGTTATCAAAAGTGAGCTTCTTGCGCTCACTACCAAAGGTTTTCAGGTGCTTTCCATTTCAAGAATCAATGGTGATAAGCGCCAGCAGTTATGTTTATTGCGGCATGGCTCAGCGGTTCACATCGACCACTACGCGCCCGCGCACACGGCCAGCGAGCAACTCTGGCGCCAGGGCCAGCGCCTCGGCCAGCCCGACCACGCGGGTGTTGCGCGCAATGACTTCGGTGGGCAACTCGGCAGCCAGGCGCTGCCAGGCCGTGCGGCGGCGCGCCTGCGGGGCGTACACGCTGTCCACCCCGGCGAGGGTGACGCCGCGCAGGATGAAGGGCGCCACACTGGCGGGCAGGTCCATACCCTGGGCCAGTCCGCAGGCGGCCACCACGCCGCCGTAGCGCATGCTGGCCAGCACATTGGCCAGCGTGTGACTGCCCACGGCGTCGATAGCGGCGGCCCAATTCTCCTTTTGCAGCGCCTTGCCGGGGCCGGAGAGCGCGGCGCGGTCGATGATGCCGCTGGCGCCCAGCGACTGCAGGTGGGCGGCCTCCTCAGGCCGGCCGGTGGAGGCCGTCACCGCATAGCCCAGCCGCGACAGCAGCGCGATGGCGATGCTGCCCACGCCGCCGTTGGCGCCGGTGACCAGCACTGGCCCCGCGTCGGGCTGCGCGCCATGGGCTTCGAGCGCCATCACGCACAGCATGGCGCTGTAGCCTGCCGTGCCGATCGACATGGCCTGCTGTGCCGTCATGCCCGCGGGCAGCGCCACCAGCCAGTCGGCGCGCGTGGTGGCGTAGCCGGTCAGCCCCCCCCAGCGCGTCTCGCCCGTGCCCCAGCCGTTGAGCACCACGGCATCGCCGGGCACAAAGCGCGGGTCGCTGCTGCGTTCCACCGAGCCCACGAAGTCGATGCCCGGCACCATGGGAAAGCTGCGCACCACGGGCGACTTGCCGGTGATGGCCAGCGCGTCCTTGTAGTTCAGCGTGGAGTGGCTCACGCGCACCAGCACTTCGCCTTCGGGCAGGTCGTCGATGGCCAGCGAACGCAGCTCAGCCTGGGTGGCGCCGCTGTCGGAGCGAGTCAAATAAAGGGTGGGGAACATGGCGGTTGCAGTGGGGTTGGAAGATGGGGATGAAGCGGACGCGGCGCGGACGTCATCGCGCCAGTCACGCGCATAGCGCTGCACCAGCGAGGCGCCCAGGCGCTCGCGCATGACTTCGCTCGCACCATCGGCTAGGCACAGCGCCTTGGCCGCGAGCAGGCTGCGAGTCAGGCCCCGGCTCTCGGTCATGCCGCGTGCACCCAGCGCCTGGATGCATTGCCCGATGGCAGCCAGGCTCTCGTTGCCGGCGTAGAGCTTGGCGGCGGCGGCGGCCTCCACGGCCTCGTCGGCGCGCGCCTCGATCAGCGCGGCGGCGCGCTGAGTCAGCAGGCGCAGCGCGTCGTGCACCAGCGAGACATCGACCAGCGACCAGCGCAGGCCCTGCTGGTTCAGCACCGGCTGGCCCGCTACCATTCGTGCGCTGCAGTAGGCCGTGGCCTGTTGCAGCGCGCTGTGCAGCAGGCCGCAGGCCATGGCCGCGATATGCACGCGCGCCTTGTTCACGCCCGTCATCGCCAGCTTGAAGCCATGGCCGGGCGGGTAGAGCACGTCGCTGTCGGGCACGAAACTGTCGTGCAGCTCGAAGCCGGCGATGCCCGCCAACTCCAGGCCATCCAAGGGTTGATCGACCACGCGCCGGCAATCCGGCCCATCCAGCCGCACGATGAAGCAGGCAATGCCCGCGGGGCCGAGCTGCGCATCGGTCTGCGCAAAGACCAGCGCCACCTCGGCCCCCACGGAATTGGCGATCCACTGCTTGCCGCCCGTGAGCCGCCAGCCGCCGTCGACCTTGCGCGCGGCCATGCCAATGGCCGTGAAGTCGCTGCCCGCGCCGGCCTCCGACATGGCGGTGCAGCCGATCAGCTCGCCGCGCAGCATGCCAGGGATGTAGCGCGCCCGGGCCTCGGCGCCAGCGCTCTCGGCAATGCGCAGGATGGCGTTATGGTGGTTGATGAAGGCAAATGCAAACGCAAAGTCCACGCGCGCCAGTGCCTCGACCGCCGCAGCCCGCACGGTATAGGGCAGCCCCAGGCCGCCCAGGGCCTTGGGGACTTCCAGGCCCGCCAGCCCCTGCACACAGGCGTCGCGGATGGCGGGGCCCGCCCACTGGCCGGTGCCGGCCAGCGGCGCAACCTTAGTCTGGGCAAAGCGGCGCAGCGCGGCCAGCACCGGTGCGGCCTCGGACGGCAGCGATTCGATGAGGGCGTCGCGGGTGCTCATGCCCAAGCCTCCCTGCCCGGCTTGCCGGACACACGTATGGCGCCGGCCTGGGCCAGCTCGGCAATGCGCGCGGGCGTGTAGCCGGCCACGCGCTGCAGCACCTCGGCAGTGTCGGCGGCCAGCGCGGGCGGATAGTCCAGCACCGGCGTGCCGCAGTACTTGAAGGGATTGCCGATCATTTCCACGCCCGTATTCGCCCCGGGGCGCGGCACATCCTCGACCATCTGGCGCGCCCGCGTCAGCGGGTGGCGCAGCGCCTCATCTACGCCGAGCACCGGTGAAGCCGGCACGCGCGCCTCGGCAAACAGCGCCAGCCATTCTGCGGACGGCCGCGTGGCGACCAGTGCGCCCAACTCGGCCGTCAACGCCTGGATATTGGCGATGCGCGCGGCCGCGTCATGAAAGCGCGGATCGTCGGCCAGCGCTGGGCGGCCCAGCGTATCGCACAGCTTGCGCCAGAACGCCTCACCGGTGGGCGCCAGCGCAATCCATTTGCCGTCGGCCGCGAGATAGGTGTCGCTGGGCGCGATCATGCCGTGCCGAGCTCCGGTCGCGCGCGGCACCGGGCCGCCACTGAGCCAGCCCTGGGCCTGCCAGGTGAGCATGGCGATCTGCGCGTCGTAAAGCGAGACCTGCACATGCTCACCGCGCCTGGTGCCCAGGGCCTTGACCAGCGCCGCAACCGTGGCCAGCGCCAGGTACAGTCCGCCCGCGAGATCGGCCACTTGGTAGCCCACACGCACGGGCTTGCCGCCCTCTTCGCCGGTGATGCTCATCACGCCGGACAGGGCCTGCAGCATCAGGTCGAACGCGGGCGCGTTGGCCCACTCGCCCTCGTCGTGCAGGCCGATGATCTGCGCGACCACGATGCGCGAGTTGATGGCGCTCAGGCTGGCGAAGTCCAGCCCCAACCGAGCAGGCACGGCGGGCGCAAAGCCGTAGATCACGGCGTCTGCCTCGCGCACCAAGTCATGCAGCGCCAGCCGGCCGCCAGGCGACTTCAGTTCCAGCGCGATGCTGCGCTTGCCCCGGTTGACGGACAGGAAGAAGGGCGAGTCCTGCGTGTCGGACACCGGCGGCACGCGGCGCGCCAAGTCGCCATCCAGTGCTTCCACCTTGATGACCTCGGCGCCCAACTGCGCCAGCAATTGGCCCGCAAAGGGGCCGCCGAGCACCCAACTCAGGTCGAGGATGCGTTTTTGAGAAAGCATGCGTTGGGATCTCCAAAATTGAGTAACGCTCACATTCCATCACCGGCAAACTGAGGTATCAAACGATATAAACTGCCCTTTCTTGTTAGAAAACCTCACATCATGGCCTTGCGCCGCCTGCCCCCACTGGGATCGATCCGCGCCTTCGAAGCGGCGGGCCGGCTGCTGAGCTTCTCGAAGGCGGCGGACGAGCTGTCGGTCACGCATGGCGCGGTAAGCCACCAGATCAAGGCTCTGGAAGGCTGGCTGGGCGTGCCGCTGTTCCTGCGCCAGGGCAAGTCGGTGGCGCTGACCGATCAGGGGCGGCTGTACCTGGACTCGATCAGTCCGGCGCTGGCGGCCATTGCGGCTGCGTCACGGCGCATCAGCACACACGAGGTGCTGCGTGTGAACGCGCTGCCCACCTTCACCATGCGCTGGCTGTTCCCGCGGCTAGCCCAGTTCCGGGCGCTGTACCCGCACATCGAGGTGCAAATCTCCACCGGGCTTGAGCCCATGAGCCGCCTGCCCGCGAACATTGACGTGGTGATCCGCCGCGAGCCGCATGAGGTCACGGGTCTGCACAAGGTACGCGTGTTGTCGGAAACGGCATTTCCCGTGTGTGCGCCGTCGCTGCTCGAGCGCGTGCCGCTCACGCGCATCGCCGACCTGGCGCAGCACACCATCCTGCACTGCCCGGCGCGGCGCACGGCCTGGGACGACTGGCTGGCCATCGCGCACCACAGCCGTGTGGTGCCCGCGCAGTCGCTGGAGTTGGAGCACCTGTACTTCTGCCTGCAGGCGGCCATCGACGGCATCGGCGTGGCCATGGGCTATTCGCCGCTGGTCGCGCCCGACCTGGCCTCGGGGCAGCTCGTGGCGCCGTTCGGCGACAAGGTGCTCACCACCCCCGGCTATTTCGTCATCACGCGCACCGAGCGCCAGCACGATCCGGTGGTTAAGACTTTCTGCGAATGGCTGCTGGAGCAGGGCTCGCGCTTCGACGAAGGCCGGTGAGCTGTGTGCTCGCGCACGCCCTCCGCACACTGCGCTCGCACATGGCGAACCGAATCGCGAACAGGAAGCCCGTCACTGGCCGCGCAGTCCAGATCCTAGTCACGATGACGACACGTCAGCAGTGATCCTTCTCTCCCCCGGTGCCGCCAAGACCTTCGCGGCTGGGATTTAGCCGTCCGCCCTCCGGTTCGTCTGGAACACACGAAGGCTCCGCCCTCATTCGGGGGCAGCATATTGGCACCCCGCATTCGGATGGCACTACTCATGCCTCAATCCAAGCAGGCTCGTGCGTGGGCCGGCGGCTCCTTTGCTTTGCTGACGAAGACACTTCCTATGCCGACTCGGGGCTTTCCACTCTTGACATATGAGTGTGCCCGAATGATGATCATGTTCACTCGATGAATTGAGTGTTCATCTAGTGAACTTAACT
Organism: Hydrogenophaga sp. GW456-12-10-14-TSB4; assembly: GCF_059424305.1. Classification (NCBI taxonomy): domain Bacteria; kingdom Pseudomonadati; phylum Pseudomonadota; class Betaproteobacteria; order Burkholderiales; family Comamonadaceae; genus Hydrogenophaga; species Hydrogenophaga sp. GW456-12-10-14-TSB4. The sequence continues at coordinate 63,112 of NZ_JBWKZH010000005.1, forward strand.
GGAAACTCATCACCATTCAGGAGACATATGACGTACGTTGCTTCACGTCGCTCTGTGCTTCGCTCGGCTCTTGCCCTGCCAGCGCTGCATCATTTGGTTTCGCATGCCGACAACTGGCCGAGCCAACCCATCAAATGGGTCGTGCCATACCCTCCAGGGGGCACCACCGACATGCTGGCCAGGGTCATTGCCATAAAACTCGGCGAGCGCTTGGGGCAGCCAATCGTGATCGAAAACAAGCCTGGTGCGGGCGGCAACATCGGCACGGACCACGTGGCGAAACAGCAAGCCAACGGCTACACCATGCTCATGGGCAATATTGGTCCCATCTCGGTAAACCCCTCGCTGTATCCCAATCTTTCCTTCGATCCAATCAAGGATCTGGCCCCGGTGACCCTGCTCCTGGAAGTGCCCAATGTGCTGGTGATCAATCCAGCGCTACCGATCAAATCGGTGCAGGACCTGATTGCCTATAGCACCCGCCAAAATGCGCCCTTGAGTTATGCGACGCCCGGTGCTGGCACATCGCTGCATCTGGCCGGCGAGCTGTTCGCGGCAAAGGCCAAAATGCGCTTGACCCACGTCGCTTACAAGGGCAGTGCGCCAGGGCTCAACGACACCATGGCGGGCCATGTGCCCATGATGTTCGACAACCTGCCTTCCGCGCTTCAACTCGTCAAGACGGGCAAATTGCGAGCGCTGGCCGTCACCAGTTCCAAACGCTCCCCCATGCTCCCCAATGTGCCGACGATGGTGGAAGCAGGTATCCCCGATTACGCGATTACGGGGTGGTTCGGCGTCATGCTGCGTACCGGCACGCCAAAGTTCATTATCGAAAAACTCCATGCCGAAATACGCGCAATACTCGCCATGCCAGAAATAACAGTAAAACTGGAGGAAATGGGCGGCATTGTTTCCGGCGCGGATCCTGAAGCATTTGCACGCTTCATCGCTACGGAAACCGAAAAATGGAGAAAGCTCATCAAGTCCGCCAATATCTCCATCGGATAACGGTCAAATCAGCAAACAAATAATTCCACACAAGCAAGCGGTCAGGATTGAAAAACCGCTCGCGCACGGATTGATAGGAAACGCAGTGATTGACAAGAAGTTTGAAAATGGGGTCTTGGAATTGAAGATCTCCCGCCCCGAAAAGCGCAATGCGCTCAGCCGAGCCATGTACCAGCAGCTTGCAGATGCATTGGATGAAATTCAAAAAACAGCGGAATGCAATGCAATCATTATTCATGGGGAAGGCGACCATTTCACGGTAGGCGCGGACATAGGAGATTTTCAGGAAAAGCGAGGCGAAGGAGATTCACCTGCCGTGGTGTTTCTGCGCAAATTGGCCAGCATCGAAATCCCCGTCGTTGCTGCGGTTGAGGGCTTTGCTGTAGGGATTGGCACGACCATGCTGCTGCATTGCGATTTTGTCTATGCCGGCCAAAGTTCCAGATTTCGGATGCCATTCGTGGAACTTGGCCTTTGCCCCGAAGGCGCATCGAGTCATTTGCTGGAGCGTGTAGTGGGGCCGAGAAAGGCACGCGACTGGCTCATGAGTGCTCGCTTTTTCGACTGCGACGAGGCGCTCGCCGCGGGCCTTCTGACTGCCGCCGCGCCTCAGGGGCAGGCTCTCGACATGGCGCGTGCGACCGCGAAAAAACTGAGCCAGCTGCCGGGTGTATCACTGCGCACCACCAAGAATATGCTGGCGCGGGGCGACAAAGCCGCGGTTCAAGCCGCACTCGACGACGAGGTGCGAAATTTCGCCAAACTGATCAATAGCGAAGCCACGCAAGCCATTTTCAAATCATTTCTCAACAAATCGAGCCGACGTTGAACCCCGGGGCTCGCCGGGGCCGATTCGTGAAGAAAAGCATCATGATTGGAATTAAACAATGAACCTCGAATATACCGAACAAGAGGAAAAATTTCGTGAAGAAGTCCGGCTGTGGATCCGAGAAAATCTGCCGGCCTCGACGGCCGAGAAGGTTCACAATGGATGGCGCCTGTCCCGCGAGGACATGCAAGGCTGGCACAAGATCCTTGGCAAGAAGGGGTGGCTGACCTACCGCTGGCCCGAGGAATTTGGCGGCCCGGGCTGGAGCATTATCGAGCGGCATCTCTTCGAAGAGGAATGTGCGTTGGCCGGGGCGCCCCGCCTGATTCCCTATGGTCCGGTCATGGTGGCTCCGGTGATCATGGCTTTCGGCAACCGGGCGCAGCAGGCGCGATTTCTGCCGGGCATCGCGTCGGGCGAAGTATGGTGGAGCCAGGGATACAGCGAGCCGGGCTCCGGCTCGGATCTCGCATCGCTGAAAACCAGGGCCGAACGCAAGGGTGACGTTTATATCGTCAATGGACAGAAAATATGGACGACGCTGGCCCAGTATGGCGAGTGGATTTTCTGTCTGGTCCGCACGAAATTCGACGGAAAGCCGCAAAGCGGCATCAGCTTCCTGCTCATCGACATGAAGTCGCCCGGCGTGACCGTGCGCCCCATCAAACTGTTGGATGGCGACTTCGAGGTCAATGAGGTCTGGTTCGACAACGTCGAAGTCCCCGTGGAAAATTTGGTCGGGGAAGAAAACCACGGCTGGACCTATGCCAAGCATCTGCTTGCGCATGAGCGTTCGAACATTGCCGAGGTTGCAAGGGCAAAGCGCGAACTGGGACGGCTCAGGCGCATCGCTAGAAAACAGAATCTGCTAGATGACTTCCGGTTTCGCGATGAAATCACAAAATTGGAGGTGGAGATACAGGCGCTGGAAATCCTGGTGCTGCGGGTTCTCTCTGCAGAAAGGTCCGGCAAGAAAGCGCTAGACATTGCAGGCCTGCTCAAGATCCGGGGCAGTGAAATCCAGCAAAGATACAGCGAACTGATGATGCTGGCGGCAGGCCCTTCCGCGCTGCCCATTATCGAGGAAGCGTTGGATATCGATTGGGCCGGAAGCTATCCCGAGGGCGACCGCACCCACGCGCCGCTGGCCGGGACGTACTTCAATCTGCGCAAGACGACCATCTACGGCGGCTCCAACGAAATTCAACGCAACATCATCGCCCAGGCCTTGCTGGGTTAGGAACAACCATGGATTTTGATTTTTCATCCGAACAGGATCAATTGCGCGAGGCCGTCGGCAACTGGGTGCGGCGCAGCTATACGTTCGAGCGGCGGCGGCAAATCGAAAGATCGACTGGCTTCTCTAAGGAGGTCTACGCCGAACTCGCGGCGCTTGGGCTTCCCGCGCTTCTTTTTGGAGAAGAAGACGGGGGAATGGGGCTGGGGCCGGTCGAGATGATGGTCGTGATGGAGGAGGTGGGGCGCGGCATCGTGCTGGAGCCCTTGATGCATGCCTTCCTGTGCAGTTGGGTATTGGCCCAGTCCACGGCGCCGCAGGCGGCCATCTGGCGGGAAAATATCGCTTCAGGCTCCAGCCTCGCCGTACTGGCCTACCAAGAGCCTGGCGCGAGATACGAGCTTTCGTCGTGCACGACCACCGCCACGCCAGACGAAACAGGAACGCATTGGCGCTTGGAGGGGCATAAGTCCCTGGTGGCAGCCGGAGACGAAGCAGATGCCTTCATCGTTCCCGGCCGCACGGCGCAAGGCATGGCGCTTTTCTGGGTTGATCGGAACGACCCCGGCGTTGCCCTCGACAGCTACAGGACCCTGGATGGCGCCCGCGTCGCCCATCTTGCGCTCCATGACGCCACGGGGCATCTCATCACCGAGGACGGATATCGGGCGCTGCAGGCGGCCGTGGATCTAGGGATCGCATGCATATGCGCGCAAGGCGTCGGCGTGATGGAGGCGATGCTTGCCGAAGTCCTGGCATATCTCAACGTGCGCAAGCAGTTCGGTGTGCCATTGGCCAGCTTCCAGGCGCTTCGGCACCGGGTCGCCGATATGAAGACACAGCTTGAACTGGCACGGTCCATGAGCTATCTGGCCACCTTGAAGCTCAACGACTCGCCCGAGGAGCGACACTTTGCCGTCTCGCGCGCCAAGTACCAGCTGGGCAACTCCATGCGATTCATCGGCCAGCAGGGGGTCCAGTTGCATGGCGGCATCGGCATGACGGACGAGTGCGTGGTGAGCCACTATTTCAAGCGCCTGACGCAGCTGGAGATGACCTTTGGCGACACCGCCTACCATCTGGGCCAGATATCCGCTACCTGTCAGTGAGGCAGCGCCCCGGAAGCACGGGGCGAGCGGAGCGGAATAGTCAGGACGTTGCTCCCATAAGGACGACATCGCATGCGCCGACGTCTGCCGAGGACGTCGGCGCTGCGGCGCGCTCCTAAAATTGGTATCCGACAGCGCTTCTATTCCAAACCGATGAAAACCAACCGGTCTATCCAACGATGCCTCGCCTTGCTGAGGGCCTTCCGGGGCCATGCGCGTCCATCGCTCTCGGAGTTATGTAAGGCAACCGCTCTTCCTCATGCAACGGTTCTGAGATTCCTGCTTACTCTGGAGGAGGAGGGCTATGTTGCTCGGCACGAGAGCCAATGGCGATTGACGAGCAGGGTGCTGGAGATCGGTTTCGCCGCGCTGGAAAGTTCGGGAATATCGGAGACGGTGCAGACCACCGTGCAGTCGCTGGCAGATGCATTCTCTGGAACTTCAAATATCGGGGAATCCTGCGATAGCGGGGTTCTGATCATTGCTCGTGCACTGGCGCCTGCCGAGCGCAGGCGGCTGCATGTGGCGAATTTGCGCGTGGGCAGCATACTGCCGGCCGAAAGCGCGCTGGCCAATGCTCTATCTATACCGATCCAAGAGACTTTTGCAATCTTGCACTACCCCAATGGATCTCAAACTTCGTTGGCCGTTCGGATGCCTAGTGCTCTGGGGCGCACCCTCGCATTGGGCGTTTCCGCCGAATCGGAAGAGTTCGCTGACGATCGCAGAGTGCAAGAAGCCGTCGCCCGTTTGCACGAAGAGGCACACAGGATTGGGCACATCCTTGATATCGGCCCTATTTGAGCGCAATGTAAGTATGTTGCGCTGCCTCACCTCATGTCCATGCCAGCCCTCCTTCAATGGCTACGTCGAGCGGCTGGCCCGGGCCAGCAGCACTTGCCTGGCGGCAGCCGCGCGCAACCGCTGCTCCGCGCCGTGCGAGTGGGCCGGCCACATCGTCGGGCCCGGTCACCGTCAACCCTCCACGTCGAGTGGTTCAAAGCGTCCGCTGTTCCGCAGGCCCCGGCGGGTGACACGCAGACGCCTCTCACCGTCCATCTGGCCCGCTCGGGCAAGACAGTGTCTCCAACGCTGCGATCGAGGGGATTCGACGTGCTCATGCGCCGACGATACGAAGCTATGAGAACTTCGATTAGCCGCATGGATTGATGAAGTGTCCTCGCGATCGGTTCAATGGTCCACGCATGACAGCGTCGCTAAATCGATCGATGCGCGGGTGGCGATCGGTATGGTGAAGCGCGGCAACAGCTACGGCGTGCCCCCGAAGCACCTATTTCGTGCGCGTCCGTGATGCGCAGGTCTTGAGTCGCGACGACATATCGCTGCCCACTCGAACATGATCGAAGCCAATGTGAGGGACATTGGATGGAACGCCTCTTCTGCAGCAGACAAACAGGAAACTATTCAATGATAGGTCCGCGTTGTCGTTCAAATTGCCATGAAACATTGCGACCTCGTACTATGGCGTTCACGTGTTGCCCTAGCCGCTGCGCGAGTATGGGTTTCCACGGCACCAAGCTGAATCCCATGCCGTCATCGAGCATCGCGTAACGCCCACTGACGAGCATGACACTGCGCCGATAGATGCCCGCCACGCGCTGGCCGTCGGCCACCGGGCGGTGTTCCAGGCCCGTCTCGGCGGCAATGTCCTTCGCGGCCTGCGCCAGTTCGCGACTACGCAGCGTGACCAACAGGTTGCGCGCCAAGATCACGCGATGCCCACGCCGCTGGACCAGCCCCTGTTCGGCCAGGAAGTCCGCGCGCTGCTGCATGGCCTGCTTCGCCTCGCCGCCAAAGCCTAGGTCGCCCAACCCCTTGCCTCCTCCGATCAACTGATGGTCGAGCCAGGTGGTGCCGATGACGCGGGCTTGCCGCTCGATGGGCAGGTGCGATTTCAGCTCCACCGCCACGCCGCCCATGCGCTGCGCGTCGTAGCGGCGGCCCTGCTCGGGCAGGTCGTCCGGCACCTTCCATAGCCCTTCAGCGACGCGTTCCACGATGCCCGCACGGCGCAGGGCTTCAAGCCGGCGAACGTGAGCCGCCACGCCCTCTTGCGGGTCCCGGTCCGGCATGACCTGGCCCTGCGCGATGGCGAGGTGATGGTCGGTGCGATACAAGCCGTCGCTCGCCAGCGCGGCGATGTTCCTGTCGGCCGCGCGCACATCGGCCGATCCCGTCACCTCCACCACGGCACCAGCCGGATAGTTCGCCAGCTCGTCGCGGGCGTTTAGCGCGACGTAGTGGGCCTTGCCGTCCACACCATCGATGACCAGATAGCCCCGGTCGCGCAGTTCGTCGGCCAGCCCCTTGGCGGCCACGCGGCCGAGAATGGTTCGGCCGTCGTCACCCGGCTCGAACACCGCCAACTCGCGCGGCTCGCCGCGCATGGCCCGCTGCACGGTGCGGATGATGTCGCCACGCTCGCCCAATGCGCGCAAGGTCTTCTCGGTGTCGGCATGGACGGCCCACGTGCCGGGCTTCATCTCGTCAGCCAGGCCCAGGCGCTGCAAGCGTTGCAGGCGGCCGATCAGCAGCAGGCGCTGGCGTTGCAGCTGCGGTTCGTTGAAGCGTTCGACATGCACCAAGCCATCATCGCCAAACTCGCGCTTGAGCGTGCGATCCAGGCTCGTCCACCGCTCTTGCTCCACCTCGCGCTGCAAGGTCTGCTGGATCTCCCGCTCGGTGCGCAGCCCCAGCCATTCGGTCGCCAGCTCGGCGGCGCGATGGCGGAAGCCATCGGCGATGTAGTCAGCCGAAATGATGAGGTCTTTGCCGGTGTCGTCGCGCCCTCGCACGACGATGTGGGTGTGCGGGTTGTCGGTGTTCCAGTGATCGACGGCCACCCATTCCAGCCGCGTGGCCAGATCGGCCTCCATGCGGCCCATGAGGTGCCGCGTGTAGGTGCGCAAGTCTTCCAACTCCGCACCATCCTCGGGCGAGAGGATGAAGCGGAAATGGTGCCGGTCGTCTGTGCAGCGTTCCTTGAACGCATCGAGGTCGGTTTCGTCGGTCTGCGGCCCGTAGGCCCGACCCGGTTCACCATCGCGGCCCACGCCGTCGCGCTCAATGTAGCGCAGGTGCTTGGCGAGCGACTGCGGGCTGGATTGACGCTGGTTGACCAGCAGCGTCTTGATGGTCACGCGCCGCGACATGGGCGTCCGCTTTGCGCCCGCGAAGCGCGCCGCCGTGTGGCCACGCCCCAGCCGTGAGCCAGGCCGCTGGCCGGTGCCACGCGCCGATGCCGGGCGGCGCACCGAGGACTTGCCGCTGCTTGCCTTGCCAGCCTGCTTGAGCACCTTGGAGACGAAGCCCTGGCCCTGGCCCTTACCCCGGTTCTTCAGGGTGCTGGGGCGGATGCGGAAATCATCGTCGCGGCGGTCGCTCATGGCTGCGCTCCCTGCAAGCTCTGGCATGCCCGGTCGTGCGAAGCACGCGGACATGCCTGCATGGGCGGGGGCTTCGCTTCCTGCGCGGCACGGCGGCGAAGCCGCTCCGTGCCGCGCCACCCCCACGTGCAGACTGGGTTTGCGGGCCGACAGGGGCCGCCCCCTTTTGTCTTGCCTTCCGCCTTTGCCCCTCGCTGACGCTCGGGGCAGCGGCGGCCCGGCGGCGCTGCTGCGTGAGCAGCCAGCGCGCCGGCGAACGCGGACACGGCCGCAGGCCGGGCGCGTTCGAGGCAAGACACCTGCACGTTGGACAGCCGCTCCGGAGGCAGCGCGAAGTGCGGTGCGAATGCACCCGCGCTGCACGCGCGATGACACGGTGGCAGCCAGCAGAACGACATGCCCGATGGCACGACGAGATGCACGGCAACGTGCAGCGAGACGACAGCCATCATGGGCGGGCCTCCAACCAGACCGGGCGCGCGATGCCGATCACGGCGGATGCGCTGACCGGCCCGAAATACCGGCCGTCGAACGACGCCGGGTTGGTCACGCTGAGCAGGAACAGTTCGCCGGATTCGAGGCGACGGCATTGCTGCCAGGACGGCAGCGGCCGGCTCCAGCGGTCGGCGGGCAGCACGGCGGCCGAAGGCACGCCGTCGATGCGGACGACGGCGCCAACGACGCACACCTCCTGCGGCGCGACGGCGCCCACGCGCTTGAGCAGCGGAACGCGCGTCGGCAGGTAGCCGCGCTGCGCGGCCAGCGCTGCAGCATCTGGCGGCAGCGTAGCCAGGACGATGCTGCCCATGGACAACGGACGTGGCAGCGAGCCAGAGCCGTGGCCCAGCGGATCGATGCGATACCAGCCGACCGCCACGCTGTCGGACGAGTTGTAGATCAGGCGCGGCGGCGGGTGCACGAAGGACGCCCAGGCCAGCGCAGCGAGGCCGCAGGCTGTCAGGCTCGCCAGCACGATGCGAGCGCGCCAACGTGAACGGCTGTGCGAGCAAGGACGCGGCGCGGTGCCAGTCGTGGAAACAGCGATCATCGCAGCGCCCTCCCCGTCAGCCAGCCGGCGTGCCGTTCGACGGTGTATTCGGGCAGCGGCAAGCGCGCAGCGAGCCGGTTGCCCACCGTGCACCAGTACGCGGGCGATGCGGCGGCGGGTGCGATGCCCATTGCCTCGATGGCGTCGATGCGTTCCAGCACGGCGCGGACTTGATTCTCCCCTTCGGCATGCAGCAGCAGGCGCGCACCGGGTTGCACGCCTTGGATGCGCTGCGCCGCATCCAAGGGTGTGCAAGCCTGCATCGCCATGAGCTGCCAGCGGATCGTGCCGTAGTCGTTGGACTGCCAGCGGATGCGGCAGAACACGGCGTTTGGCAGGAACACGGCCACGCTGCGCCAGCGGTCGAGCCGCAGCGTACGCGCCGGCTCGCCAAAGCGCAGGTAGAGCTTGAAGCGATGCTCAAGGAAGGCCAGAGAAACGCGCGTCAGCGGCGTTGACGTAGGCCGGCCCGTGAGCACCGCGACTGACGACGGCGATGCCGCCGTCGCTGCGGTAGCAGCAGGCAAAGCGAATGCATTCATGGCGTGTTCTCTCTGCGATGTTCCGGAAACTCCCGCTCCAGCAGGCCGCGCAGCAGGTCGGCCACGGTCACGCCCTGCGTGAAGGCCGATACCTTGATGCGCGCCCGCAGCGCGGGCGTGATGTCGAGGGTCAGGCGCGCGGTGTAGAGATCGCCCTTGTTCAGCGCATCGGCGTCGCCCTGGCGAATCCACGCCTCGGCGTGCGGATTCGCGGGCGGACGCGCGCCGATGCCGACGCGCTTGGCTTAACGTTTGCTGTCGGTTGGTGGCTTCGCGGTCATGCCGGCCATCGCAGCAGTTCATCGACAAGCGCTGTAATTTCGCGCGCGGCGGCGCTGTCGGGCGCCGTCTCGCGTGCAAGCCGGCCAGCGGCCACGCTGTCGGCGAACACGATGCGCTGATGCACTTCCGCGCGCAGCGCAGGAAGCGGCTGGTCGGTAAGCGCCTGGCGTGCTTCACGCCCGATCACGGTGGTACTGACGCGCCGGTTGATGACGAAGGCCGCGCGCAGCGCAGGCCGAAAGACTTGCGCCTCGCGGATCAGCGCCACCATCTCGGCGCTGGCCCAGAGATCGTAGGGGCTGGGCTGCACCGGGATCAACACGCGCTCGGCCGCCAGCAGCGCAGAGCGCGCCAGCGCCGCGATGCGCGGCGGCCCATCGATGATGACGTGATCGGCCCGCTTGGCGAGTTCTGGTGCCTCCTGATGCAGCGTTTCGCGTGCGAGGCCCACGGCGCTGAACAGCCGTGGCAAACCTTGCTGACTTCTGCGCTGCGTCCAGTCCAGCGATGAACCCTGTGGGTCGGCATCGAGCAGAACGACGTGCTGCCCACGCCGCGCGAGTTCGCCCGCGATGTGCGTGGCGAGCGTGGTCTTGCCCACGCCGCCTTTCTGGTTGAGCAGAGCAACGATCATGGCCTGGCCCTCCCTGCTGGAAAGCCCGGCTGTTGCTGCTGCGTTTGTAGCCGCGTGGCGGTTGTCCACCGTGGCACGGCGCTTCTACTAAAAGTTAGCGAATTTGAGTTAGGTAAGTTAGGAGAGGCCGAAACCCGCGCCGCTATTGGCTTTGCGGCCGATTTTGTTGCCTGATAGCACGAGGATTTGTTGCCTGATAGCACGATACCTCTGTTGCCTGATAGCACGAGCCCGTCCACAGACTGCGCAGCAGTTATCCCCGTGCCGTTTGCGGCACGGGCCGGAACGTCAGCAGCGGCGAGGAAATGCCGGAGATGTACTCGATGCCCAACTGGTAGCCCGGCAAGGATTGCCGAGCCACCAGCGCGCGCAAATCGGCAGCGAAGTCGTAGTACCGCGCCACGCTGCCCGATTTGCGGAACAGATGCTGGAAGTCGAATTGCCAGCCGCCCGGCTGTCGCCCGCCGTGCTTTCTCACCAGCCGGTATAGCCACCGCTCGATGCCCCCGGTGAGTCGGAAATACGCCGGGTCGATGGTCAGCACCAGTGCCGCATCGAGCACGCCCGCATAGAACCAGTCCGGCAGGATCAGCTCGACGCCCAGCGGCGTGCCGCGAGCATCGGCCAGTTCCTTCCACTCGTTGATCCACGAAAACCGATGCAGCCGCCGGCCGATCGTCTCCCGGATGGACGTGGCCACGGTCGTGGACTGCAAACGATCCAGCGCGGCCTTGAGGCGCCGGTAGTCGCGCAGCGAGGTTCCGCGCCCGATGAAGCGCAGGATCTCGTAGGGCGTGGCCTGCATCAGCCGCGATGGGCGCAAGCCCGCATCGCGCGCTTCCACGATCTGGCTGGCAGCCCAGATCAACACGTCGGCGTCCCAGATCGTGGCGATGCCATGCTCGGCCGTGCCCTCCACGCGGATCGTGATGCCGCTGGCGCGGAAGTCGATCGGCGCCGTGCGCCGCGACTTCGCCAGCGAGAAGAACGGAAAGGCCATCAAGTCCTGGCTGTCGCGCGGTGCCATGTCGCCCGGCAAGGCACGGAACAGATCGAGCTGTTCGCGCTCCTGCGACGGTCGCTGCCGCGATGGCAGCGATGGACTGGACATGACGAAGGCCCCCCGCGTGCCAGCGGTCAGCGCGCACGGCTGTCCGCCGAGTGCTGCTCGGCGTACTCGGGATCGGACGTGCTCTCGAAACTGCGCTCGGCGGCCCAGGCATCGAGGTCGGCCACGGCGTACATGACGCGCCGGCCGAACTTGCGGAACTTGGGGCCGCCACCGAGCACGCGCTGTTTCTCCAGCGTGCGCGGTGAGAGTCGCAGATAGTCGGCGGCTTCGTCGTTGGTCAGATAGCGTTGAGGTTGCACCGTCGTGGCGACGGCAGCGGCGGCAGGCCGCAAAGGAGCAGGACGCATGGTGAGAACCTCCATCGGTTGCAAAGCGCCGGCCACACAGCGCAACCGGATGGGGGCAGTCTCAGAAAGTGAAGCACTCCTGCTCAGGGTCGTTTTGCGCTTCCTGCAAAACGGCCCTTCTCGGGCGACGGCGTTTGTGCTAATCGGCGATAGCCGCCGCGCATCAATGCATGCCCGCGCCGCACGAGGCGGCGCACCTTGGAGCGCAGGCCGCCGTCGCTGTACCAATCGGCCACGGCATCCGGGCCGAACAAGCCTTCGGCCACCTCACGCAAGGACGCGCCCGCCTGGGTTGCGTCGAGCGCCTGCAAGGTGTGCAATTCCAATAGCGCGGCGGGCGTGGGCCTGGGCTTGGTATCGGCCAGGGTTGCGCCGGGCATATGACCGCGTGCAGGCGCGGCAGCGCCGCCGCGATGGGCATAGGCCACGGCCATGCCGTCCTCCAGGCCAGGCGCCAGCGCAAAGCGCAGGCAATGGCCGGGGCTACGCGCGATCAGCACCAACCCCTTCCCGTCATGGAGCAATTGCTTGTGGCCAGGGACGCGCCAAAACGCAAAGGCGGTGGCGTCCGGTGGTGGATCGGCATCCGGGTAGAGCTGCACCACGGCAGCATGTCCGGGCAGCCAGGCCGGATGCGCGTCACGCGCATCCAAGGCCGGGTCTTCCAGCAGGCGCAGCCCCCAGCGATGCGCCGCTGATGCTGCCGCCGGATGTATGTGGTGCCGACGATGGCGACGCAACCAGTCAAGTCGGTAATCGGGATGGCGGCGCAGGTACTCCCAGGCCAGCGCGAGCGCATCCAGCCACAAGATGTAGAGGTACGCGGCGGTGGGATACCAGTGCGCGAGATGGTGAGGATCGACCATGACGAAAGCTCCTGTCGGAATCAGGAACGCCGCCACGGCAAGAAGCGCGGAGCTATCGCATCAAGGTCAAACCATCTTCAGAACCGGGCTAAGCCGCAACCATTGGTAGTCAAGACCGATGGGCTCCGGGATATTGCGACATCCGTCCGAATGCGACGGCCGGATGACCCAAGAATGTCACGCGGCACAAAACAGCGTGCCGCAACCCGCATGAAAGATCGTGACTGTTTCAGTCACAGGCTCACGAGTTGGGTGCAACAGTGCGGATTGAGACCTGACAGGTCTGAAGCGAGACGGAAATAGTCTCAATGCGCCCGGCTTGGTCGGAGCGCGAACGGCTCAATCCAGGACAGCGCCGTTTTCCTGTGCCAGCCGCAGGTACTCCGACAGCGGCCGTACCGCCTGGAAATACCGGTCCCGCCTCACCGGCAGTTTGTTGGGCCCGACGATCGAGGCCAGAACAGACAACTTGATTTCGCCCAACTCCGGCATGCCAATGCCCAAATCCACCACGCCCCAAGCCGTGTCACTGTCCGCCGGATCGAGCGCAGCCAGCAACCAGGTGGCATGGGCATCCGGCGTGAACAGACGGATGACGGGCCACAGGTCAGTGCGCTGACCAGCAGCGCGGGCCTGGCCATTCGCCAGCAGTTGCACACGCTCGTCCTCGGTGATGAGTGGGTTCATGGGGGCAATCCCTTCGTTGCACGACTCCGCCAAAGCGTGAAGGCGCAAAGCCGCATCGGTGGAAGCGAGGAAAGACGTGAATGCGGTTCTGCGGCTCTGTCGGAAGACACGGAAGCGGATTTACTGATTTCCTCAGAAGCACAAATGAGCCCTATAGATTGTAGTCCTATAGGGCGCAATCGAATGTCATCTTGGGTTTTGGGGAGAAACCTTAGTTGGCGGCAAAGCACTCGTTGGCAACGGCATTGAAAACAGTCCGCAAGGCGCGCGGCCTGAGCCAGGAAGCATTTTCCGACGTATCCAGCCGCACGTACATGAGTTCGCTGGAACGCGACCTCAAAAGCCCGACCCTGAACAAGCTGGCCGAGCTGTGCGAGGTCATGCAGGTGCATCCCGTCACGCTACTGGCGCTGGCCTACACAGGCAGGAGCCCGAAACAAGCCGACCAGCTTCTGGCGCAGGTGCGGCAAGAGCTGGAGGCGGTGCTCAAGGCAAGCGCCGAAGCGTAGCTGCAGCCAACTTGCCGGCCGATCCGGCGCAGCCGGTTCGGCGGTGTTCAAGGCGCGCCAAGCTCTGCGCGGCGGGGATAGCCGCAAGGCTTCCCCTGGAGGCAAGCGAAGCGCGCAGCGCCCCAGGTGCGAAGTTGCGTGAGGGATAGCAGCCGGATGGCCGTGACGGCGAAGTCGGCACGGGGCGCAGCCCAATAGCCCGGCGGCGCCTTGCGCCGACACGCCATGGTGCTTTTGCAGTTGCAGCCCTGACCATAGCCATGACAGGCGCCGCCGGGGATGGACCAGTCCACGGTCTGGAGTCTGTCTTGCGATCAGCAGCACAGCGCCCCGCCGCGATGGGCGGGGCGCTGCGGCGGTCACGCCGCCTGCGGCTTGCTGCGCGACCAGATCAGGTCGTGTGTGCCGTCCTCGCCTTCGATCAGGCGGGCGTAGACCGTGGCCGGGAACGCAGGGTCGTCGAGGGTCACGGAGACGTAGTTCCGTCCGGTCTCGCTGGTCTTCTTCCACGCCGCGCCGATGTCGTGGCTGGCAGCCTGAACGCGGAAGTCCGGGGCTTTCTCGCTGTCCCCCTTGTCGTTGGGAACCAGCTTGACCTTGATGTTGAGCGTCAGGGTGCGAAGCGTGCCGGTGAAGCCGTCTTTGTCTGCGGTGAAGGTGCCGATGTTGGCCATGATGAAACTCCTTTCGGTTGAACAAGGTTCGCGCCCATCGCGTCCTTGTTGTGATCCGGCCGGCGGGGGACGGGCGGGCTGCACCGCTTGCGGCCGCAACGCAGTGGAGGGCCGGGAGGCGAAAAGAATTTGCCGCGCGAGGAATGCGCGCAGCGCAGGGGAAATTGTTTTCGCCAGACGGTTGCAGCCATGAAGGCCGAGGCGCAGCCGCGCCACCGCCAGGATTCACAATGAGACAAGGACGCCTTGGGCCGAACCGCTCCGAAAGGAAGCATGGCCGGCTGGGTATCCCCGCACGAAGGCTTCAACGGCTCGTTCCCCGACGCGGGCCAGGTCAATATCCCGACGACAGGCGAGAACGCCCCTGCCGCATTCTGCGGCGCCGGTCTTGACGCGTTGCGTGGAAGCTCCATAGCGAGGTCGGTCGGCGGTCCGTGAACCGTCCTTCGTGACGTGATGGGCAAGAACCGACAGCGTTGAGGACGACACTCATCCGCACAACCTGCCGCAGCAAGGTCCGGCGTATCCGCCGCGCCCTGCCCATGGCGGCGGGGCGCTGCGCTGGCCTCGCCGATCCGGCACAGCCGGTTCGGCGGTATCGAGGGGCGCCAAGCAACATGCGGCGGGGATAGCCCGCAGGGCTTTCCCTGGAGGTAAGCGAAGCGCGCAGCGCCGCAGGCGCGAAGGCGTGAGGGATTGGAGCCAAATGGCCGTGACGGCAAAGACGGCGCGGGGCGCAGCCCGAAAGCCCGGCGGCGCATCGCGCCGCCACGCCAGGCTTCCGAAATTGCGATAGTGCCGCAGGTCAGCTACATGAAGAAACTGCCTTGATCAGAGTAACCAGCGGGCTCGATCGCCACATCCGCAATGCGCGACTGAATGGCACGCTTGCAGTGGACATTCTCGCCACCGTCCTGAATCCAAGCCCCCAGGCGCCGCTCCATCCAGCCACAAGCTACGGCGCCCCCGCTACTCAAATCGCAATACCACTCCGGCTGAATGTCAGCTTTCCGGGGCTTGAGAACCACATTGATGGAAAGCTCGCCACCGCTGATGGCATCCACACTGGCAACCGCCGGCAGATCCCCGTCGAACATGAAACGATAGGTGCTGCGCGCGCAGTGATGGCTGTCCTCGGCACCGCCGGGCCACCAGTTTTCGCCCTCCGACAGCCCGAACAGGCGCTGTTGGAGGCCGGCGTTGACCGCCGCCACCATCAGATTTCGCCAAACCCACCAGCGCGCGCTCCGCTGCGTTCGCAGTGGGAAAGTCTTGAACGGCGAATAGGAGTGCTCGAATTCCGGCAGCAGCCGCAGGTCCTCGGGAGCGGCGTAGCCGAACTGCCGCAGGCGCTGCACCAGCCGGGCATTGCTCGGCTTCTGCGCCTGGGCAGTCGCGTGGCCAGCAAGGGCTGCGCGTAGCGCCGCATGGGTATTGAATCCCAATGCCGCAGCAACCGCTTCGCTCAGGTGGGACGAAGAAACACCTTTCACGCTGCGCTGCGCCCTCTGCTTGAGGGTGCGCAAGGCAGTTTCGGAAACGAAAAACGTCGAGACAGTCATGCCAAATTCCTCAGTGACTGGTCGAAGTCTGCCGATTACGCATCGACCGGGGAATAGGCACGGTCAGCGAAGGGGAAGCGTGGAAACGTCGTTTAACCCGGCAGCAGGTTCAGCGTGACGCGGCTGTAATTTTCATTATACCGCATGGCCGCCAGCACTGACACGGCGTTTTGCTGTGGGCTTTGGAACCGGGCGCGGCCACTGCTGCGCCCGGATTTTTGATTCCACCGGCCCCAGGCCGGAACGACTCGAGGCCGATGCTGATCGCGGTATTCCTTCGTGTCGATGAGCCACCGCACGGCACACGGTAAGGCGCGGCCCATGATGGGGTGAATATCCGTGAGGTCGACGCGGGCCGTCCAACCCAGCGGCGGACGGTAGCCGCGCATGTCGCCATCGGCGGGCGCGCACTGCGCGGGAGCATAGACCGCTGCCATGCTTCGGAGGCTCATGTTGGTGCGGGTTGGGCATGGTCTGGCTCCTTACAGAGCAGCGCCCCGGCCGAAACCAGGGCGTTGCTCTGCGGCAGGGTCACGCGGCCAATGCCTCGGCTGATTCATCCGCCACGGTGGCGGCCACTTCCGCGTCGTCCTGCGCCGCATCCTGCGGCCCTTCCTCGGGCGTATCCGTCTGCGTGCCTTCAGTCTTGAAGATGGCGGGCATCCAGCCCGTGCCATCGGCCAGCCGCTCGGCTTCGCTGGCAATGTCGGCCTTCCTGAGCTTCGCCAGCCGGTTGATGTGCTCCGGTGCGAACTCCCCCAGGGCTTGCAGGACCACGGCCTTGGAAACGTGCTTGAAAAAGCCTTCGCCTGTCGGCTTCCACCATGCAGCCATGTCCAGCCCCATGGCCTGCGCCAGTTCCTCGCCCGGCTGGTGCCGCGTGGCGCGGGGCGTCACCACGTCCACCGTGGAGGCCACGCACACAGCCAGCAGCTTGACCAATTCGCCCTGCTCCATCGCCAGCAGCGCGGCGAACAGTTCAGCACAGTCCTCGGGCAGCTTGCCGCCCCATGCCTGCTGCAATTCGCGCAGCGCCACGGCGGCAGGCGATTCCGGCCAGTCCGGGGCCATGCCTCCCAGACGGTCTTGCACCGTCAGGCGCACGCCCAGCGGCAGATCGTGCCCGTAGTGGCGATCCTGCAGGACGGTTTGCACCATGCCATGCACAAGCGCAGCCAGCGCCACCTGCGGATGCCGTGCGACTTCGATTTGCAACGCGGCGGTGCGGTGGGCACTCAGGCGCTGGGCCAGCCGGTCGGAGATTGCGGCCTTGGGCGCTGCGTTGCTCTCGCCTTCGTCGTCGTTCTCGGCTTCGCCCTCCACGCTGCCGGAACCCTGCCGCAGCTTTTCCAGCGTGCGCAGTGCCTTGGCCTCGGCTTCGCGCAGGCAGCCCGCGATGAATCACGGCCTCGCCATTGCGGTCGATGGTGACGATGGCACCGGCTGCGGCCCGCACGTTCGGGGCATAGTCCAGCAAGCCATCCACCAGTGCCTGCAACTGCTGGCCCAGGCGCTCGCCCTCCTCCTGCAAGGCTTCGGCCTTGTCCTCGTCATCGGCTTCCATCGCGGCATCCACGGCCTTGCCAATCGCCTGCATCTTTTCTTGCAGCTTCTCGATGCGCAGGGCATCGCGCTTGCTCGGCGTGCGGCGTTCCTTCGGGGCACGCTGGAAGGCTTGCAGGTCGGCATAGGTCATGGCGGGCGTGGCGTCCACCCATGCCCAGCCCTCGGCGCGGATGGTGTCGGCCATGCTCGCCAGCTTCTGGCGCACCAGCGTTTCCAGCAATGCGGCATCGTTGAGGTACACGCCCGCATCGCCTTCCGCGAACAGGTCACGGCGGATGCCGCCGCCCGCCTGCTCGTAGGCATCCAGCCCCACGAAGCGCGCCAGCGGATGGGATGCCCCGATCTCGCGCTCGGTCAGGCGTTCGCGCAGCGCGGACGGACTGCGCTGCCACTGCGGCGCATCGTAGAACGCGGCGTCTTGGGAGGCATGATCGTCGGTAGCAGCCAGCGCCATGAGTTGATCGAGCCTGACGGCATCGGCCCGGTAGTCGGCCATCAAGCGCGGCGAAACGTTCGCCAGCTTCAAGCGGCGCTGCACCACCAGCGGCGTGACGGCGAAGTCTGCGGCAATGTCCTCGATGGGTCGGCCTTCGGCCACCAGCGCGGCAAACGCCTCGGATTGGTCAGCCGGGTGCATCGCTTCGCGCTGCACGTTCTCTGTCAGGCTCACGGTCCGGGCGCTGGCGTCCCGCACCAGCAGGCAAGGCACCTCCCAATCGCGGTCAATGCGACGCTTCTTCGCCAGCAGCTTGAGGGCCGCGAGGCGACGGCCACCGGCCACCACTTCGTAATGCTCGCCATCGGCGGCAAAGATCACAGTCAGGTTTTGCAGCAGGCCCACGCGGGCGATGCTCGCGGCCAGCGCATCCACGGATGCGCCTGCGGTCTTGCGCACGTTGCGGCGTGAGGGACGAAGCTGCGACAGCGGCACCAGAATCAGGTTCTGCGCCGGGGCGGCGATTTGCAGCGCGGCGGTGGTGAGAGCTTGGGATTCGGTGCGGCGAACTTGGGTAGTGGCGTTCATGGTGTATCTCCAATCAAATGAAATAGACAGGGAATGGAGGGGAAACCGCCCCTCCGGCGGGGGAACGGTTCAGGCTTTGAGGGCCCGCATGCCATCGGCCAGCAGCCACAGGGCGCGGTTCAGGCGAATATCCGAATCAATGCCCTGCACGGGGCGGGTTTGCTGCCTTCGGCCGTTGGCGGCGCGGCCGGACAATCCGCCTTTGGTCAAGTTCTCCTGCGTGCGGTTGAACACGCTCCACAGGTCCAGGCGGCGGTCGTCGAACCGGCGCGGCATCAGGATTTGCGTTTCCGTGATGGGCGCAGGCTTGTCGGGGTCGTCGTACTTGAGGGCCAGCGCGGCGCGGGCGAACACTTCGGATTCCCCTGCGTCCAGCGTGATGGCCTGCATGGTTTCGCGGGATTCCTGCGCACGCTCGAATCCGCCCAGCACCTGATAAGCGCCCTCGATCACATGCCCGGCCACGTCGCCTTTGTGCGGCACGCGCACATCGCCCACGGTGTCGCCGCAGACAAGGTCGTTCTGGCAAACGAAGCGGAACATGCCACCCAATAATTGATAGCTGCTCGTGCCGTCGTGCGAGTTCAGCAGGATTATTTCGTTGGCTTCGCGGGCGTTGATCTGGTTGGCATGGCGCAGCCGCAGCATGTGTTTCGTGTGCTCGCGCCGGCCCTCGTGACGCACGCGGGTTTGGCAGGCCATGAAGGGGTGAAAACCCTCCTTGCGAAGCGCGGTCAGCACCGCCGCCGTGGGGATGTAGCTGTACCGTTCGGAACGGCTTCGGTGCGGGGCATCCGCGAAGATGGACGGGGCCACCCTGCGAATCTGGTCATCGGACAGCGGGTGATCGCTGCGCAGCGCCGGGGAATGGGGCGCAAACCGGGAAGCAAGTTGCATGATCGTTCTCCTGACAAAGTTGGCTGTTGAAAAAAACCGCACACCGGATTCCTAGATTCGGAGCCCAGCCTTTCGGCTGTTCGGTGCGGTCGGCACGAAGAACCCGGTTGGCCTCGTTGCCACCGTCTTTCCTGAGTTCATCGCCCGCGACGAAAGGGAGAGCGCGGCCGGGCGCCGTCAAGGGAAACCAGCGCAGGGTGGGTGCGGCCCGCAGGCGCAGCCGAGGACACGGCCCTGCGCGCCTTGATGGCGCCCGGCCGCGGGCTACAGTCGCGGACAAGGTGATGAAGTCAGGGAAGACGGCTGGACATGGCAACGGCCTTCCCCATGCGCCGATCGCACGGCAAGCGAAGCGCGCAGGCCCGAAGCTGGAAGCCGGGCCGGAGGCGTCAGCCGAGCGGAGCGAGCAAACGATGGAAGCCCGAATGGGGCGAGCCGCCGCAGGCGGCTCGATGCGCCAGCACGAGGGCGCGACCGGCCATATGCCATTGGCCGGGGACGCCCATGACGCCTTGGAGAGACCGATGTACCTGGAGCAAGACTTCGCAGCATCGCTTCAGGTACCGACAGAACCCCAGTGCTTCAATATGCTGCCAGCATGTCCATCAGCCACGACCGTCCATGACATTGCATCCCCTCACCTCTCCCAAGAACGTCTGCGAAGAGCTCCTCATGGAGGAAAAGCGGTACAACGCCGAGCACGACATCCTGTCCAGCGAAAGCGCCGTGGCGGATCGGCTTCTGGCCAGAGGCCTGGAAATGACCCCGGCCTATGAGGAGTTGCACAGCAAGCTGCACCAGCATCCGAAGGCCCTCAAGACATTTCTGGGACTGGTTCTGACTGCGGCAGCACTTTGGAATCCCGAGAAGATCGCGGAAGCGCGCAATGCGCGCAGCGAACTAACTAAGGTGAATCAGCAGATTGCCAGGCAAGCTGCCGAATTGGCTGAACTGCTACAGCAGCGCTCGGATCTCGGCAACACGTCAGGCTTCCGGACGGATACGCACTACCACGTCTGTGATGTGATCCAGGCATCTTCCCAGCAGAACTACGGATTCAAAAACTATGTGCAGGAGCGTCTCGAAAATCTGCAAGGACAGTTCGATCTCAAGTACTGGCCCACGTTGAGCGACTTCGCCCGTGAACTGGCTCGCGATGCCGCGACGGCGGTTGCACAGGCCTCCGATCCTTTGACGGCGGCAGCAACGGCCGCCTCGCGGGCTTCTCGGGCCGATTTCTTCAAGGCCCTGTTCGCGAGCATCGAAGAGAACAGCGCCCGGAGTTTCGGCCACCTTCCCCATGGGCTGCAGATCAGCGACAGCACGTTCGCCATGTTGGTGAACTGCGCGCTGGATCTCGACGCGGATAGCATGGTGGACGGGCCCTACGTGAAGCGTCTGCGTCAACGCGAGCGCGAAGGTGCCAAGTGATGCTTCAGCAAGGAAAGGACGGCGATGGCGCACGATTCGAGCATCTGGCGGGTGGACACCGAAGCCGCACCGGCGCGTCCCACGCCCCATGCCGACACCGTGCCGTTGACATGGGCGCACGACTCGAGCACCGGTGAGCCGCGCTACATCCACGACGCTGAAGTCGTCGACGGAAACGCCGAATGCCAATGCCCGGCCTGCGATCTTTCGCTGACGCCGGTGTTGGCGGGGCAGCCCCTGCGCAGGAATCCTACGGCGCATTTCCGGCATCCCAAGGGGGCCCAGAAGGATGACTGCACCCTCGTTGCCGCGCGGCTAGCCGCGATCCGGCATCTGCAGGAACGGGGCTTCATCGATCTGCCCAGGCGCCGGATGTCGGCCAACGCCATCGGCTTCAGCGGCCAGGGCTACGAAGGCTGGGTCGAGAAGCCCGGAGAGCGCGTCTCCATCACCAGCGCGGTGCTCCACGACCACGCCACAGCGCTGTTAACGCTGGATGACGGCCGCGAATTCCTGGTCGACCTCACGGGGCAGCGCGATGCCGGCACCGATGGCCAAGGACGGGCCGTCGTCACGCTGTTCCTCTCCGATCCCGCCATTGCGATGATGTCGCCGGACGAGATCCGCGCGCGGCTGCGCCTGCTTCCCGACATCCGCTGGTGCGCGCACTGGGACGACCTGGCGTTGCAAGCGGCTGCGAGCGCGCAGGCCGAACAGGCCGCGCGCGAGGCCATGGATGCCTGGGACGCCGCAGACGAAGCACAATTCCATCAGCATCTGCCCCCGGACCTGGAGCCATCCGCTGCCCAGCAATGGCGCCGCGAGACGTTGTTGCACAGTGAAGTCAAGACGATCCTTGAACAGGCTTCGCAGATTGCGACGCCCGGCCTCCATGCCAAATTGATCCGCTACGCCCCGGACGAGTTCAGCGGTGAATGGGAAGAGAACACGCTTCGCGTCGGGTGGTGGACAGCCTCCACGACGCTGTCGCTGGAAACGACCCAGTTGGAACAGCATCAGGGCAGCATCGTCCCCGACGTCATCTGCACCCTGCGCGAGCCTCGGCCATTCATCTTCGGGGACACTGAAATCTGGCTCGATGATGACTTCGAAGAGTTGATAGAAGACACCCACAGCAGTCAGCGCTGGCCGCAGACCTTGCTGATCGAGGTCACCGTGACCCACGGCATCGATCAGGAGAAGCTGCGCCGCATCCAGGCGCTCAATACGCCGACGCTGGAAATCGACATAGGCTCGCTCGGTGGCCAGGTGACCCGGGAGGGCCTGCGCCACCTGGTGGTAAACGAAACCATCGGCAAGCGCTGGGTGCATCACCCAGCCCTGCGGTGGAGCCACCAGATCCTCAAAACGAAACTGGACCAGCATCCGGTCACGGTACGGTTTCAGGAGCGCCTGGCTGAGCTGAGACGCCCCCGCTTGCTCGCGACGCCGGCGTCGGAGTGGGCCAGGATCTATCTTGCCGCCGCCACGGAACTCCTCGACACCAACACCCGCATCAACAAAGCCCGGCGTGCACATCGGGGGCCGGCCCCAGAACCCGACCCATTGGGGGAAGACAGCGAGCCCTAGCTGCGGCTCATGGAGGCCGCGGAAGCCCTGGCCGCACATGGCTACCCAGGCGGTGCTGCCCACGAGATGGTGGGTGGCGCCGGCATCGTTTCGCGGCTGCTGTCGATCCAGCACAACCGGGGCATCGGCTATGCATTCAGTACCGGTTACCAAGTGCTCAATGCCATCATGCAGAGCAGGCCCGGCTACCAGCACTGGCACACGCTGTTTCTCATGGCCGTCAAGGCCTACGGCCTAGACGCGCGGCTCACCCCAGGGCAAGTCGAGCGCTATGGCTCCTGGCGACAAGGCGTCATCGACAAGGTGAACGCGGGTGACAAGACGCACCTGCGGCCCGGGCGCCATGACGCGCTGCTCGGTGTGCTTTTCCCCGAGATGGCACCGCGTCTTGCCAACGGCTATGGCCGAAACCCGCAGTCCGAGTAACGCGCCAAGGCAGTGCGTCTCCCGGCACAATGACACCAACGATGGACATACGAGAGCTACAGGACGAGGAACTTATTGCGCTGGCCCGCGAATGGAGACAGCGATCGCTTCGTGGAGAAAGGGATGCGCGCGGCATGGCGCACGAACTGGAGCGCGAAGTGCACCGCCGTTTTGGCATGCCCAGGAATGATGCGCCACATCCGCTGCCGAAGGTGCGCCTCCTGGCCGAACTGCCCCGGACACAGCAGCCACGCTGGAAGGCTTGGTGACTGCGTCCGTTGGTGCTGGAAAGAACCCGAAGGCACCTTCTGACCATCCCCGCATGGAAGAACCCCGCAAGGTGTGCCGCCGGCGGCGCACCAGATGCTGTCGCACTTCAAGGATGTGTCCTGGACTGCCATGAACTCGATCGTGCATGGCGGCATCCATCCGCTGCGGCGCAGCGCCGATGGCTTTCCCGTCGATCTCGCGCCGCAGGTGCTGCGCGACTCCAATGGGCTGACCACCATGACGGGCATGACGACGGCGGTCCTCACCGGCGATGAGGCGGTGGCCAAGCTCATAAGCAAGATTCAGCCGGCCTTCGCCGACTGCCTACCGGATCTGTTGAGATCTTGAACAGGGCACCTTGTGACGCCCCATGTCATATCAGTGGACGATTCGGCCAACGTGTCGTGCATCACGCACATAGGCGCTCAATCGCTTCTCCGCACGAAAGTGCAGATCACGCTCGATTGGCAGACCCAGGCGTCCACGCACCGAAGCCAATTCGGCCAAGCTGACCCAACCCAACTCAGGCATCCCCAGGCCCAGATCGCAAAGCCCAAATGCATGGTCGTGGTTGTCAGGATCGATCTCAGTTAGCAGCCAGGTTGCGCCGGCGTCGGGCGTGAACAGTTTGACCACAGGGGCCGGATCGAAGTCCGGGGTTTCCAAGGATTCGCGGCCGTTGGCTAGCAGCAACATGCGTTGCTCGTCGGTAATGAATGCGCAGTTCATGGTGAACTCCTGAAGGATGCCGGGCGGAATTGCCCAGCCCTTCCGGGTCGCGGTGGAGCGCAAGCAGTCAGGGGGCCACGACGGCCGCAGGCCGCAAGCGTGCAAGGCACGCGCCGCCCTTGACGGCGAGCACACCGTGGCACGATCAAGGCCGTAGCAAGCCACCCAATCGCCACGTACGCCGACCTACCTCCCGAGCAAGCGTAGCGCGTGAACCAAAGAGCCACGCAAGGGATCGGAACCCCGGGGCAATGCTCAAGAGCGTGACGACGCGAGAATGCGCTGACACGCCGCACTTACGAGCGAATCTTCTGGCTCAAATAGTGAAAGATCGTTCGAACCGCATTGACGACCAGTTCGCCCTCAGCCCGTTCAACGATGTATTCGTTGGGATGGGCGACGCTTCCATGGTTGCGTAGGGTATTGAGCGCATCGAGAACAGATGCGAACGACCCTAATACTCTGCCAATCTCACCATCATGTTCCCCCAACGACTGCAACGCGGGATGGTGAGCACGAAGCGCCTTGTAGGCCTGTGTGAGCGTGGCCCCGTCGGGGAGCGAGATCGCACAGTCGTGGCAAGTCGACTTCAGGTAGCCATGCATGGCGGTGTGAAGGCGGTCGATCGCACTCGGCGCCCCAGATGTAGAAAGCAAGTGATCGGCATCTTGCAGAGCACGGCGCACGACCTCTGAGGCCGAGACTGTCGGCAGCACAGCGGGAACATGCCCCGCCTGATAACCCATTTCTATCAGCTTGGCTGCCTGTTCCCGCTCGAGATGCGGACGAACCTTGGGATGATCTACGACGGCAACCAAGGCCTGAGTGCCGTTATTTGCAAAATGCTCAAGCGCCTGAAAGATACAAGCACCGTAGTCGTCATCCCCAAACCCTAGACTTCGGAGCAGCCGAGCGTGTCCACGAATGTAGTCATGGCACCCTGTCAGGTAGCCAAGCTCATGCCAATCCGACGAGTTGAATTCGGCCAGCATGGCGCGCTGCATCGCCAGTACGAGCGGGCCGCGCCATACCGAATCCCCTAACAATTCATAGTTCATTCCTGCCCCTTGAAATGAACAATCTGACCCTGCCTCGATTTCACGTACTCCAGAAGTTACCAACTTCTTGCTGTACGTGAAATCGAGGCAGGGTCAGACCGCATCCGCAGTGCCTGATCTCTCCTTCCTTGAGCCGGGTCACAAAGATGCGGCGCAGCTCATCGACCTGACGAACCACCTTTGCAAGCACCGCCTGGATACGTTGATCTTGAAGATGGTGGATCGAAGGAATACGCCTGATCTCGTCGCCCTCGCGCGTCCGCCACACGCCAGTGTTGAGTGCGCCAATGGTGTCCTCGACCGCCTGCTGAAAGGCAGGCAAGGAGCTTTCCTGTTGAAACGGCGTGCGAAAGGCCGGCCGATCAAACACGGCCGTCATCAATTGCAGCGCATCGGCATCCGAAAGGTCGGGGAAGTCGTCCACGAACTTTCGGATCTCCGCTTCAGCATCGGGAAACTCGATACCTTGGACGAAACGATGCAGCAGGTACTCGGCACGAAGCCGCAGGTTTTCCTCGAATTCCACGCCGGACCATATCGTCACATGAGCAACCCCAAGAGAAGCTGCTGCTTGCTCGATTCGTGTTCGGCTGGCGTCCGAAACAGCGCCGCGAGAGACGAACTTGAAGGCATTCGGCGTCCCGTCAGCGGCCTTGAGCGCCTTGGTCATATCGCCCTTGGCCTTCGCCAAGGTCAGTGTGTCCCGGTTGGCGCATTGGATGATGGTTTTGCGTGCCGGCTGGTCATCGAATGGCTCGATGCCCGAGATGTCCCGCCCTTGGTCGCCTCCCGATTGGCCGTGCCAGATCAGGTCACGCCAGCCAGCGCGTACATGGTACGCAAAGACCAGGCGCTCAAACTGAGTGCCGCTGTAGTCTTCGAAATGAATCGGAGAAACCGTTACCGTCGCCATGCTCTCCCCCCTTTCCCTTGGCCATTTGTCTTCAGTACGCCTCTCTACGCTCCTGTGAGTTTCCGCGATAGCCGGTGAAAGCCACCATATCGTCATACGGTGGCAAGACATATCGCCGAACAACCATGGAGTTCGACATGGAGAATAACCCGTCAGGAAAAATCGGCCGGGACAGCAGCGCAGCCATGCGACCGCAACCTACATCCCTCCCCTTGCCGGGCTCGAACGCCTACGACGATCTCCCGCAGTTCCCGAAACACGGCGCGCTGCCATTTCGTCGCACCATCCGCCGTCATGAGCTGCGGCAGATCGTCCCACTGGCCGAAACGACGATCTACGAAATGGAGCGCCGCGGCGAATTTCCACGGCGCTTCAATCTGACGCAGCGCTGCGTGGTGTGGGATCTGGCCGAAGTGGAAACCTGGATCGAGGAGCGCAAGCAAGCCCCTCGCATCAGCGCCGGCAAGCCGGATGTCCACCTACGAAAAACACGCCCTGTTCGGGCGGGTCCGAGTCAGAAATGAGATCAGCAAGAGCCTCATCCAACAAGAGTTTCCAATACCTTGGAAGCCGAGCGCGATAGGCGCCGCCCCTCCTTGGCCACATTGACCTGCAAGGCAACGCACGCCACCTCCAGAACATCGCTGGCCAGCGTATAGCTGCCCTTGGCCTGCAGCCAGGCCAACACATCCGCCAAGTGCCAGATCGATGCACTGCCCTCATGCACCGGTGCCGGAAAGCTGCCCGGATAAGCCAGCATCAGCTTGCGCATGTTCTGCCGCGACACACCCACGATGTCGGCCACATCGGTCAGTCCGACAAGATCCGGCGCGACCTCGATCAGCTTTGCCGACGGTACGGCGCTTCGCACGTCGGCCAGCGCGCTGCGCACCGCCGCGTCCGCGCTGTCCGCCTCGCGAACGAACTCCAATGCGAGTCGCCCCGGCTGGCCAATGCCCACCAGGGCATCGTCGCAACCTGCCTCGCCCAGGCGCTCGACCAGCCCATCCGGGTCTCGGTCATCATCGGCAAGCTGGTATTTCAGGGTAAAGGTGTATTCCATCGCGCTATTCCTCGACATCGTCGGCCGCCTCCTGCTGCGCGCGGTGCGTCGTGCAGTTGTCCACGACGCGCCGCAAGGCGCGTGCGTGGTTCCCCGGGTTCTTCGGCGTGCTCCACACGCTGGTGATACAGAACTCGCCGCAGCGGCACTCCGCGTCGTTGTACGGGCAATAAATCCGCCCCCAGGCGTGGCTGCCACCAACTTCCACGCGCCAGCTCTGCCCTTCGGCATGCCTGAGTGCGTCCTCGACCTCTTTCTTTGGATGAGGGGAACGGGCCATCAGCAATCTCCAGTATGGGAATAATCGGCTGGGTTGTCAAGTGACAACCCATCCTCTATGTCAGGCCATCGCACTCAACACCGGCACGATAAAGTTCTCCGGCATCAGCTTTGGCACGTAGGTCCGTCCGTCGATCCAGGCATCGACCATGCTGGCCCACTCCTGCAGCATGTGGCGCCGCTGCTCGGCGTATTCGGCCTTGTTGTAGATCGACCGCGAGGAACGCCCCTCCTCGTGCGCAAGGCACTTCTCGATCCAGTCGCGGTTGAACCCGATCTCGTTGAGCAGCGTCGAGCCCGTGCGGCGCAGATCGTGGACGGTGAACGGCTCCAGAGGCAGGCCTGCAGCCTTGGCCCGCTGCGCGACGATCTGAGTGACCCGGTTGAGGGTCGCGTGGGACATGCAGCGGTCGGAGTCGTAGCGCGACGGCAGCACGAACTTCGAGCCGGCCGCGCAAGTGTGCAGCGCCACCAGGATGTCCAGCGCTTGGCGCGACAGGTAGACCACATGCGGGTTGCGCCCCTTCATCCGCTGCTTCGGGATGGTCCAGGTCGCGGTCTCGAAATCAACCTCGTCCCAGGTGGCCTCGATCAGCTCGCTCTTGCGCACCAGCGTTAGCAGAATCATGCGCAGCGCCAAACGGATGGTCGGATACGTGGCCACCGACTCCATCTGCCGCGACATCAAACGGATCTCCAGCGGCGACAAGGCGCGGTCCTTGGGTACGAAGGTTGCAATCGAGGCCGCGCCCACGTCGGCCGCCGGGTTGTCCACCTTCTCCCCATGCAGGATGGCGAAGGCATAGACCTGCTTCACGATGTCGCGAACATGCACCGCGGTGGCCGGGGCGCCCCTCCCCTTCACCTTGCCGCACAAGGCGCGCAAGTCGTCGGCGGTGATTTCGTTGAGCAGACGATTCTGGAAGGCCGGCAGGATGTCCCGATCGACGATGCTCTTGCGCATCGCTCGCGTGCTGTCGGCCATCCGGGCGCTGGCCAGCCATTGGGCGGTCATGTCGCCGAAGTTCTTGGCGGCGGTCAGGCGGCGCTTCTCGCGCTGTTTCTCATGCGCCGGGGACTTGCCCTGGGCGACAGCCTTCTTGGCATCCAGCAGCTTTTCTCGGGCCATCGCCAGCGAAATGCCCGCCGGCCCGTAGCGGCCAATGGTCAGGGTCTCGCGGCGGCCGTTGAGACGGTAATCGAAGCGGAAGGTGACGGTACCGGTGGGCGATACCGTCACGTACATTCCGTCCCGGTCAGAAGCCTTATAAGTCAAGGACTTAGGCTTCAAATTGCGCAGTGCGGTGTCGGTAAGCATCGAGGTTTTTCCTCCTGTTCATGACGGCTTTTACCGTCAGGGGTCAGGATGTTGGAGCCGATGGAATATTGACCTCCTGGTTCCCCTGCTCAAACGCCCTAAAATTGCGGTGCACAACCGAAGTAGACCTATCGAATTTCGCTCTAGACCTAACGATGCCCGTCAAGACACCGGCCAGCAAGCGCAGCACCCTTACCGACGTCGCCGCCTTGGCCGCGGTGGATGTCTCCACCGTCTCGCGCGTGCTGTGCGGTGACAAAAATCAGCGCGCCAGCGAAGAGACGCGCAAGCGCATTGAGGCCGCGGCCAAAAAGTTGGCCTATCAGCCGAATCTGCAGGCGCGCAGCCTGCGCACGGCGCGCACCTACACCCTGGGCATCGCGGTGCCACAACTGGACAATCCGGTGTACGCAGACATCATCTTGGGTGCAGAGCGAGGCGCGCGCGACCTTGGCTATTCGCTCCTGATCGCCCACATTGAGCAGCCGGGTGACAACGAAGGTGCCTATGAGCGCTTGGCGCGTATCAACCGGGTGGATGGTCTGCTAGTGACGACGCTGGACGAGAACAGTGTGATGTTGCGCGCCGTGAAGCGCGCCAAAGTGCCTTTCGTGCTGCTCAATCGCAAGGTGCAAGGTGTGCGCAATTGCATCTACTTCGACAGCCGCACCGCAGCACGCATGGCGGTAGATCACCTGATCGGATTAGGGCACCGCCGCATCGCGCACCTATCTGGCCAAGTGAACCCCTCCACCGGTATCGGCCGCTACGCTGGTTACTGCGACGCACTTGCTGCGGCAGGCATTGCACTGGAATCGGATCTGGTACAGGTTTCGGGCTATACGATGGCAGGTGGGGCGCAAGCGATGCTGACTATCCTCAACCGCCAGGGACCGCGCCCGACAGCGGTCTTCGCGCTAACCCTGTCTGCGGCGGCCGGTGCGATGAAAGTGCTGCACGCCGAAGGTATCCGTGTACCTCAAGACATGTCTCTCATAACGGTGCACGACGGCCCGATTGCCGAGGTGATGTTCCCGCCGATGTCGACCGTGACAATGCCTGTCGAGCAGATGGGTTTCGACGGCGCGCAGGCCTTGATCGCATTGATCGACGGCGACCTCCCGCGCGTGGACAGACAACTGGCACCCATGGGGCTGATGCTGCGCCAGTCGACGGCCCCTCCTTCTCGGTAGTGGTTCAGGTAGTCTTGACCATCCGCCCTAAAAGATCGGCGCGCTGCAGCGCCCACACGATGCGCGCGGCATCGGCCTTAGGAAAGAGGTTGCCGATGTAGGGGGCGGCGCAAGTCAGGCGGGCCATCTCGGCGAGTTCCTCCGCGATGACCGCAGTCAGACCGAGGTCGGCCCAGCACACCGGTAGACCCAACGACGCCACAAAGCGCGCATGGTCCTTTATCTCGATCTCAGGCCGATCCTCGGCCACCAGTTGCACAACCGTGCCGAACGCCACCAACTCGCCATGCAACCAGCGCGCCAGCGCGGGGTGCGCCGTGAAGCCGCGCGTCAACGCGTGGGCCAGAGACAACCCGCCGCTCTCGAAGCCCAGGCCCGACAGCAGTACCGAGGCTTCCACGACACGCTCCACTGATGCGTCGGGCGACTGGGTCTGCGCCACGCGCGCCAGCGCGGCCGCGCCGTGCTCGAGGATGGTTTCGTAGCACAGCCGCGCCAGCAAGCGTGCCGTGGGCAGCGAGGGCGTGCCAAAGAAGTTGAGGCCGCCGGCCAGGTGGCATTGTTCGGACTCGAACTTCTTGCTCAAAGCGTCGCCCAGGCCAGCCGCGAAAAAACGCGCGGGCGCGCGCGCCACGATACTCGTGTCCACCAGCACGGCGTCGGGGTTGCGCGCCAGCATCTCCACACCGGCCACACGGTGGGCGTCGTCGTAGAGCACGATGAGCCGGCTGGTCGGCGAGTCGTTGGAGGCGATGGTCGGCACCACCACCAGCCTCGCACCGCATGCCTTGGCCACACCCTTGGCGGTGTCGATGGTCTTGCCGCCACCCAGCGCCACCACAATATCGGCCCCGCTCGGTCCCACGGTGGTCGCCTCTTGCGCCAGCGCGGCGATCACGCTGCTGGAGCACTCGCCGGGAAAGCGCAGGAACGTGGCCTCGTGCCCGCCCGAACGCAGGGAGGTGCGCAGCGCCTCGCCGACGGCGGCCCACACGATGTCGTCACTGATGACCACGATGGCATGGCATCCCAGCTCCGTCACCAGGGGCGCCAGTTGTGCGATTGCGCCGGGGCCCTGGATGTAGCGGCCGGGGAAACCGATGGCCCGCACCGTGATGTCTTCGTTCATTCCTCACCCCAATAGAAGTCGCGGCGGCCGCCATCCAGGCAGACCAACTCGCCATTGATGAAACCGGCCTGCGTCGAGCACAGGAATGCCACGAGCGCGGCCACCTCCTGCGGCTGGCACAGGCGCCCGACCGGATTCTGCCGGCGCAGCAAGTCACGCATCGCGGGGTTGAACTGCGCGATGAGCTCGGTCTCCACATAGCCCGGCGCGATGGCGTTGGCTGTGATGCCTTTGGGGCCCACCTCCTTGGCCAGCGTCTGCGTGAAGCCCGCGATGCCGGCTTTGGCCGCCGCGTAGTGCGACACGCCGGGTCGGCCACCGCCAGTGAAGTTCATCGACGAAGTGTTGACGATGCGCCCGAAGCCGCCTGCCGCCATCAGAGGGATGGCCCCGCGCGACCACAGGAAGGTACTGCGCATGTGCACATGCACCATGAGGTCCCAGGCCTGCGCGGGCATGGTTTCCACGGAGTAGGCCGGTTTGACGCCGATGCCTGCGTTGTTCACCAAGATGTCGAGCCGGCCGAAGCGCTGCTGCACCGCAGCCAACACGCGGACCACGTCGGCTTCGTTGGTCGCGTCGCCCACATAGGCTTCGGCCCGCGCTCCGGCGGCCACGAGTTCGGCCCCACTCGCATGGGCCGCTTCGGGGTCGCGGTCGACGATGGCGATCTGCGCGCCCTCGGCCGCCAGCGCCCGCGCTTCCGCCAGCCCAATGCCCCGGCCCCCGCCGGTGATCAAAGCCAGCTTGCCTTTCAGTCCGAAGTTCATGTTTCTCAGCCCTTCATGGCCCCGGCCGCCAGCCCCTGGATGAAGTATCGGCTGAGGAAGGTGAACAGGATCAACAAAGGCAAGGCTATCAGCGTGGCGCCAGCCATGAGCTCACCCCAGCGCGCGTCGAAGGTGCCAAGGATCGAGGCCAGACCCACTGGCAGGGTCTTCTGGCTGTCGCTACTGACCAGCACGAACGCGAAGATGTAGTCCGTCCACGACAGCAGAAAGGCGAAGATGGCCACCGTGACGATGCCAGGCAGCGACAGCGGCAGCACCACACGGAAGAACGCGCCGGCCCGCGTACAGCCGTCCACCATCGCCGCTTCCTCCAGGTCCAGCGGCATGACCTTGAAGAAGCCCCACAGCAGCCACACGCCCAGTGGAATGGTCAGCGTGCAGTGTGCGGCGATCACCGCCCACAAGGTGTCGGCCAGGCCCAGGTTCGCGAAGATCGACAGCAGCGGGATGGCCAGCAGCAACGGCGGGAACATGTAGGCGTAGAGCATGCTGCCCACGATGATGGTCTTGCCCGGGATGCGGTAGCGCGTCACCACATAGGCGATCAGCACCGACACCACCAGCGTGATGGCCACCACCGCCAGCGCCACCAGCACGCTGTTGCGGAACTGCACGGGGTAGTCGGTCAGCTCCAGCAACGTGCGGTACGCCTTCAGGCCGGTGTCGATGCTGCTGGGCCACAGCGTGGGCGGGGCGAACAGGTCGCGTTCGGGCCGCAGGCTGGATACGACCATCCAGTAGATCGGGAAAAAGGACCACAGGCACATCAGCGCCACACCCGAGAAGAGCGTGAAGCGTGCCAGGGGAGATCGCCGGGCGTTCATGGTTTGGCCTCTTTTTCTTCCAACGGGAAGTAGTGGAAATACACCGCAATCAGCAGCGTGAGCAGCAGGAACGACAGCGTGGCCACCGTCGCGCCGCCGCCCACATCGAACTGGCTGAAAGCGCGTCGGTAAGACAGCACGGGCAGGTGCTCGGTGGCCGATAGCGGACCGCCCTTGGTGAGCAGCCACACCACATCGAACTTGTTGAACATCCAGATGCTGCGCAACAGGACGGTGACGGTTAGCATGGGTGCAAGCATCGGGATGGTGATGTGCCAGAAACGCTTCCAGGCGCTGGCGCCATCGACTCGCGCTGCTTCGTAGAGCGACTTCGGCACGGTCTGCAAAGCGGCCAGGAAGCACACGGTGACGAACGGCGTCCAGGTCCAGACGCTGACACCGATCAGGATCAGCATCGCCGACGTCGGATTCTCGAACCAGGCCGGCCGGCCCAGCCCCAGCTGTTCCGACCAAACGGTGAACAGACCCAGACCACCGTCCAGCAGCCACTGGAAAATGACCGTCACGACCACCGTAGGCAGCAGGTAGGGCAGTACCGTGATGCCGCGCACCAGGGGACGCCCTGGGAACTGTTGGTCCAGCAGCAGCGCAAACAGCACGCCCAGCACGACCTGCGCCGCGATGGTTACGACAGCGAACAGCAGACCCACGCGAAGGGCGTGCCAGAACGTCTCGTCGGACAGGATGCGGGTGTAGTTGGCAAGACCCACCCAGGTCCGTATCGAGATAAAGGACTCTGCGTGGTAGAGGCTCAGTCGGATGGCGTCAAGGACCGGCACCAGGATCAGCAGCAGCGTGACTGCGACCCCGGCGCCGAACGCCCACAGCAGCGCGCGATCGCTGCCGGTTCGTATGCGTTTCATCGCTCTGGACTACAGAACCGTGCGGTACTTTTTCGCCATGATGTCCACGGCTTCAGCCGCAGGCATGTCCTTTAGCAGGCGATTCTGCACCGCCTCACTGATGGCGAAGGTCTCAAACATCTTGCCTGGCCGCAGGTCGATGCGCGAGCCTTCGGTGTCGATCGATCGGATGGTGACATCTTTGTTCGTGAGGATGCCGCGCATGAACTCGACCAATTCGGCGTGTTTCTCCACTAGCGGGTGCGCGCGCCATTGCGGGTCGTCGTAGACGTCCAGCCGCGGGGGCTGAAAGTGCAGCGGTGCCGAATGCAGGAAGTTAATGTAGTGGCGTTCGGTGAACCACTCCATGAACTTGTAGGCCTCGTCCTTCATGGGCGTGTTGAGCAGCACCCATCCGTCGTAACCATGGTTCACTGCCTGGCCCTTGCCAGTGCTATCCGGGTACATGAAGAAGCCGGTTTTCCCCGCCAGATCTGGTGCACGGTCCTCCAGCACTTCCATCAGACGTCCGGCGTAGGGCGCGTGGGCGATCTGCCCGCCGGAGTACTGGCCCAGCACCGTACCGAACAGGGCCTGCGTCATGCCGGTGGGCATAGAAGGCTGCAGCTTCTTCATGAAGTCGAGATAGCGGATCATCTTCGGCTTCATCTCCGCGTTGTCGATCACGAGCTTGAAGTCGTCGTCCAGCAGCTTGGCGCCGTCAGCCCAGAGATAGCCGATGGACATCCATTGCATGGCCGAGTTCGCGCCCAGCGGATGGCCCACGCCGAACTTGCCGTCGCCCGTCAACACCTTGCAATTCTCTGCCATCTGGTCAAAGGTCGTCGGTACTTTCAGTCCCTTTTGCTGGTACAGATCCTTGCGGTAGTACATCCAGCAGAAGTTGTAGTCATAGGGGTACCAATAGTGTTCGCCCTTGACCGGAAACAGGATGCGTGGACCCCACTTGGACTTCTCGATCAACTTGGTCATGGGCGCGAGCTTGCCGGCCTCGGCCAGGATGAGCATATGGCCGGCAAACGCCAGCGTGCCAATGTCGTAGGGCGTGCCACTGGAGATCGATGCCTGCAGTTTGCTGTACGCCTCATCCGGCGGTACCGTATCCACCTGCACCTTCACGCCCGTCAGTTTCTCGTATTCGGCCGCAGCCACGCGTAGTGCTCGTACCGACTCGCGGCCAGGCTCGGCGTTGAGAAAGCGGATGGTTTTGGTCTGCGCATGCACGGCCGGGGCGCCTAGCGCCATCAGCGCGGCGCCAGTGGCGCCACCGCCCAGCAGACGCCTGCGGGAATGCGAGGTCTCTTCTGTGGTGAGTGATTGCGCGGGGGCACTTGTGCGATCTTCAATTTGTGTGGCCATCGTTGTCTCCGTTAGGTTTGTAGTGAAGGGCATCATGTGCCCCGGGGCAGGGTCTCTTCTTGTTATGGGGAAAACGCTCGGGAACTCAGGGGGGCGGTGGCAACAGGCTGGCGCCGTCCTCCGCATCGAACAGGTGGACCTTCTGCGGATGCAACGTCAGGCGGCAGGCCGCGCCACGGGTGAATCGGTCTTCGCGGCCGCCCAGGACGCGCAGGCTGTTGCCCGCGCCGATGTCGCAGACCAGCAAGGTCTGCGAGCCAAGTTGCTCAACCAGGCCCACCGTCGCGGCGATCTCGCCGGTGTCGTTGGGCACCAGATGCTCGGGTCGCACACCCAGTACGACGCGGCGTGCAACGGCCGGCGCGCTGCCCCCGATCCAGCGTTCGCGAGGGATCGGCACCTGCACGCCCGGCCCGTCGAACCTCAGGCCCTGAGCATCGGCCACCAGCTCACCTTCAATGAAGTTCATCTCGGGCGCACCGATGAAGCCGGCCACGAAGCGGTTGGCGGGGTGGTCATAGACCTGCAGCGGCGTACCCACCTGCTGCACCCGACCCTGGTGCATGACGACGATGCGGTCGCCCAGTGTCATGGCCTCGACCTGGTCGTGCGTGACGTAGATCATGCTGGTGTGGATGCGCTTGTGCAGCTGGCCGATTTCCTCTCGCATGCGCACACGCAGTTTGGCGTCCAGGTTGGATAGCGGTTCGTCCAGCAGGAAGGCGTCGGGCTTGCGCACCAGCGCGCGGCCCAGCGAGACGCGTTGCATCTGCCCGCCCGACAGCTGACGCGGCTTGCGCTCCAGCAGATGTTCAATGCCGAGGATCTCGGCCGCCCACTTCACCTGCTGCGCAATCTCGGCCGGCGCGGTCTTGCGCATGCGCAGGCCGAAGGCGAGGTTTTCGTACACCGTCTTGTGTGGGTACAACGCGTAGTTCTGGAACACCATGGCGATGTTGCGGTCCTTGGGTTCCAGGTGCGTCACGTCACGCTCGCCGATGCAGATGCTCCCGCCGCTGGTGTCCTCCAGCCCGGCCACCATGCGAAGCGTGGTCGATTTGCCGCAACCCGAAGGGCCGACCAACACGACAAATTCTCCGTGCGCTACTGTCAGAGAAAACTCCGAGACGACCGAGACCGGGCCGAAGTCCTTGCGCAGTTTGTTCAGTACGATCTGCGCCATCAGGTTGCCCCTTTCGCCGAGTCTGCAGTCATGGTGGGCAGGCGTGACAGCGCGTGGTTTACGTCAGCCAGCCCGCGCTGGGCTTGCTTGTACAGCGCGAACAGTTCTGTGTAGTAGGCCGCGCGACGGGGATCGGGCCGCGCCGTTTCCATCACCTCGGTGCAGGCAAGGGCGGCACTTCGCTCGTCGGCGAAGACGCCGATGCCCACGCCAGCCAGCAAGGCCGCACCGAACGAAGCGTCGGTGGTGCGGGGGAGCAGAATGTCGATGCCCAGCACGTCTGCCACGATCTGCCGCCACACGGTGCTTTTGGCGCCGCCACCAATGATACGGGCGCGCTGGATCGCCATGTTCTCGGCGTTGAACTGCTCTTGCACTTCGCGCAGGGAAAACGCAATGCCTTCGTACAGAGCTCTCACGAAATGGGCGCGGTTGTGGCGAAACGTCATGCCCACGAAGTCGGCGCGCAGCAGCGGATCCCAGTACGGCGCACGCTCGCCTTGCAGGTAGGGGTGGAACAGCAGTCCGTCGGCGCCGGGCGGCACCGTGCCGGCCAGCCGGTCCATCTCGGCGAACGCGGTGCTGCCACTGGTAGCGCCTTGCATGAAGAAGGTGTCGCGTAGCCAGCGATGGGCCGAAGCGCAGCTGTTGGTGCCGGTGATCGTGTACCAGAGGCCAGGGACGGCCAACGGATAGTTAATCAGCGTGGGGTGTACGTGCGGCGCGTTGCCCACGATGCTAACGGTGCCCGCCGTGGCGAGCTTCACCGTACCGTCGCCCGGGGTGATGGAACCGGCCCCGAAGGTTTCGATCGAAGTGTCGGAAGTACCGCAAACCACCGGTGTGCCGGCGCGCAGGCCACATTGCTGGGCGGCTTGCGCCGTGACCTCACCGACCACGGTGGTCGGCTGCACCAGCGGCGGCAACGTGTCCAGGGGCCAGCCGATCATGTCGCACAGCTCCGCAGACCAACGGTCCTGCCCCGCGTCGAAGAGCATCGTGCCCACGGCTTCGGTACGGTCTGTCTCCCATGTTCCGGTCATGCGCGACCGCAGCCAGTCCTTGGCCACGTAGACGCGGCGCGTGGCACGCACCACCTCGGGTTCGTGGGCCACCAGCCATTTAAACTGCGGCAAGGTCCAAGTCGGTGTGGGTCTGTTTAGCGCGGTGCGCAGGATCTGTTCGCCGTGCGCGTCCTGCAGTTCAGCGGCTTGCGCGCCGCTGCGCTGGTCGCTCCAGAGAATGGCAGGGCGCAGCACGCGGCCCATCGCATCTTCCAGCACGGGCGTGTGGGCACCCGCGCTGAACGACACGGCGCGAATGTCCCCCGCAGTCAGGCCTGCCTCGGCCAGCGCGCGCGGCACGGTATCGCACACGGCGCGCCACCAGTCGTGCGGATCTTGCTCGCTCCAGCGGGGTTGCGGCGAATGTGTAGCGATGTCCATGGAGGCGCTGCCGCCGATGTGACCATCGCTGCGCACAACCATGGTCTTGAGGCTGCCCGCGCCGATGTCGATGCCCATCAGCCAGGCGTGCTGCACGGGGGCTTGCGCGCTCATGACGTGCCTTTCAACGCCGCGTCCAGCACGGCGGGCATGTCC
This sequence comes from Hydrogenophaga sp. GW456-12-10-14-TSB4, assembly GCF_059424305.1. NCBI lineage: Bacteria > Pseudomonadati > Pseudomonadota > Betaproteobacteria > Burkholderiales > Comamonadaceae > Hydrogenophaga > Hydrogenophaga sp. GW456-12-10-14-TSB4. The sequence continues at coordinate 100,456 of NZ_JBWKZH010000005.1, forward strand.
AGGCCATAGGTACAGTGGCCTCGGCTGGCCACGAGCGCATCCCGGCGCTGCAAGGCCTGCATCACGCCGCTGTCGACGTCCAGGCGACCATCCAGATAGGCCAACGCCATCAGCGACAGCGCCGACGGCGTGTGCGATTCCATCTGCCGCGCTGCCTCTGCGGGATAGGAGGGTCGGCACGTGTTGGGGCAGTAGGCGCACACACGCAGGCTGACCACGGGATCTTGCGAGGAGGCTGGAGCAGAAGCGGCGCTCATGCTGCACCTCCTACGCTCAGGGAAACGGCTCCATCCGGAGCGCGCAGCCCCACCTTGCCTGGGTTGATCAAGTTGTGTGGGTCGATGCCGTCCTTTAGGATCTGCAGCAGGTCCATGCCGGTGTTCAGCTCTTCGCGCAGCCATTCGTTGCGGAACACACCCACACCATGGTGGTGGGAGATCGAGCCGCCCAGTGCCAAGCAGATCTGTTGCAACTCGTTCCACGCTTGGTGGTGCATGGCTAGGGCCTGAGCCTCGGGCATGGGCGGCAGGCGCAGCGTCATGTACTGGCAGGCGCCCTCGGGGTAGATGTGCGACCAGTGCGCGCCAAAGTAGGCCTGTGGGTGCAGCCCAAGCACTGCCTCGCGCATGCGCTGGTACATCGCTGGCAGCGCACTCCAGGCGCCGGTAATCTCGATGGTGTCCATGTAGTAACCCGCGGTCTGCCACTTGATGGAGTAAGACTGGTAGCGTGTTTCGATCCAATGCTCGTAGGGCTTGTTGTCGACCACGCTGGCGCCATGGTTCTCGCAAATGCGCACGGCAAACGCCTCCTCGGCCTGTGCCAACGTCGCAGGGCCACAGAATTGCAGGATTGCGAGCACAGGTTTTTGTTGGAACATTGCCAACCCTTCGGTGCGCTGGCGCGACTCTTCCTCGTCGTACAGTCGCATGACACTGGGTCTGCCTTCGCTCTGCGCGATCTCGCGCAACGCTTCCATCGCGCTGTGCAGCGACGGAAAGGCCAGCGTGACGCCTTTCTGAGTCTGCGGCTTGCGCCCCACCCGCAATGTGAGTTCGGTTATGAAGCCCAGCACGCCCTCAGAGCCGATCAGCAAGTCCTTGATGCTGGGGCCGACCGCACGGCGGGCCACCGGACGAACCGTGAGCCGTCGGCCATCGGGCAGCACGGCTTTCAAGCCGACCACGATGTCCTCGATCTTTCCGTAGCGCGAAGACACCTGACCAGCGCCGCGACAGGCCGCCCAACCGCCCACGGTGGACATGAACAGCGACTGTGGCAGGTGATTGGCTGTATAGCCCCGCTCACCAAGTGCCTCTTCGAAATGTCCCCCATTCATGCCGGATTGCACAACTGCCGTGCCGTCTATCTCGTTGAGCTCAAGCAATCGGTTCATCCGCTTCAAGTCGACCACGACCTCACTGCACAGCGCGATCGCTCCACCCAGCACACCCGAGCCTGCACCAAATGGAATCAGGCGTATGCGCTCTCGATTTGCCAGTTTGACGATGTCAATCAGCTCGTCCTCATTGGCCGGAATGACGATTGCCGCCGGCAAGGTTCCCGGCAGATCACCGGTACGCAGCCGGAACAGGCCATAGGGCAGACGATCCCGGGCATAGGCATATCGGTCCGCGACAGTATCCAGAAAATTTTCTTCACCAACGATATCTCGCAAGGAATGAGCGATGGCCGATGTCAGAGATGTTGCGGACCAAGAGGTTGTTGCGCTTGGGACTTGGCGGGCGTCGCCCGTGAGAGCGCTTGGTGAAACTGTCGTCATATGTCTCCTGTGGTGAATTCCCGAGGGGGGCGCCGCCATTGCTCATGACCGCTCTCCTCGTGAGAAAAAAATCTTTGTTGAACAAACGTTTGTCCAAATTCTTGTAGATACAGATTTCTTTGTCAATGTTTTTGTGAGGCGAGATGCGTGGAGAACGGAAACCACAGCAGTGATCGATCGCGGTCGAGCTCCGTTCTTGAAGCGCTCAACTGGAGCCCGTAATCGCTTTTAGGGAGAATGGCACTTACTTTGGCTCGCCGGCCCGTGCAGCCGTGCGTAAGTGCTTGAAGGCAAAGAGGGGTAGCTGACCCTGGATTGAATCGCCCCGGTTTTTGAGGAGGCTCAACACTCTGAGAGGATTGAGCCATGAAGAAGTCGAACAAGTTCTCACCCGAGGTCCGTGAGCGGGCCGTGAGGATGGTGCAAGAGCACCGTGGGGAGTACCCGTCTCTATGGGCAGCAGTCGAGTCGATCGCACCGAAGATCGGCTGTGTGCCGCAGACGCTGCTGGAATGGGTCAAGCGGGTGGAGGTCGACACCGGCGTGCGCGAGGGCGTCACGACCAGCGAGGCCCAGCGGATGAAGGAACTGGAACGCGAGGTCAAGGAACTGCGCCGGGCCAACGAGATTCTGAAGTTGGCCAGCGCGTTTTTCGCCCAGGCGGAGCTCGACCGCCGACTGAAGTCCTGAAGAGGTTCATCGACGAGCATCGTCATGCCTACGGGGTCGAGCCGATCTGCAGGGTGCTGCAGATCGCCCCGTCAGGTTATTGGCGGCAGGCGGCGCTGGCGCGTGAGCCGCACAGACGCTGCGCCAGAGCACATCGCGACGATGTCCTCATGCCGACGATACAGCGCGTCTGGCAAGCCAACATGCAGGTCTACGGCGCCGACAAGGTCTGGAGGCAACTGGCACGCGAGGGCACGGTCGTGGCGCGATGCACCGTCGAGCGGTTGATGCGCAGGCTCGGGTTGCGCGGTGTGATGCGCGGCAAGATTGTGCGCACGACGATCAGTGACAGAAACGCGATATGCCCGCTGGACAAGGTCAACCGGCAGTTCCGTGCCGAGCGACCGAACCAGCTGTGGGTTTCGGACTTCACGTACGTGTCGACTTGGTAGGGCTGGCTCTACGTGGCCTTCGTCATCGATGTGTTTGCACGGCGCATCGTCGGTTGGCGCGTGAGCAGTTCGATGCGCACGGACTTCGTGCTGGACGCGCTGGAACAGGCTCTCTATGACCGTCAACCGCAGCGGGATCGCAGCCTGATACATCACTCGGATCGTGGCTCGCAATACGTCTCCATCCGGTACAGCGAACGCCTGGGTGAAGCCGGCATCGAACCGTCTGTGGGCAGCAAAGGTGACAGCTACGACAACGCGCTGGCCGAGACTATCAACGGCCTCTACAAAGCTGAGTTGATTCATCGGCGAGCACCATGGAAGACCAAGGAATCCGTAGAGCTGGCGACGCTGGAATGGGTGTCCTGGTTCAATAACCAACGGCTCCTTGGACCCGTCGGGTACATCCCGCCTGCAGAAGCTGAGGCAAACTATTACCGGCAACTCGCCAGTCAAGCCACCACGGTGGCGGCCTGACTTAAACCAACCAGCCTCCACGAATCCCGGGGCGATTCACTGCTACCTGAGCACCGCGAACGGTTGTAGCACCCGACCATAAGCGGAGATTGCAAGCAAAGGCCCATCCAGGCGGCTACTGCATCTTGAATTATTGCGGCCGAATAGGTATGGGATAGGCCTCTTACCTCAAGCTGCAGCCGCCGCTCCAACTCCGGGCAGCGACAACCGCACGATTTTCATCACCGTCGTCCCGAATTGCCGCGTCAACGACCCGATGTTGTACGGAATGCCGTAGCGCGATGCCAGCGCGCGCACGCGCACGGCCAGACCCGGGTACCGGTTGCTGGCAGGTCCGGGAACAGATGGTGTTCGATCTGATGCGACAGGTTGCCGGACAGGACGTGGAACAGTCGGCCGCCGCCGATGCTGCAGGAGCCGAGCAACTGGCGCACGTACCAGCGCGCGCGGGTCTCGTTCTCCTCCTGCGCCTTGGTGAACACATGTACGTCTTCCGGAAAGTGGCCGCAGAAGATGATGATGTAAGTCCACAGGCTGCGCAGCAGGCAGGCCACGGCGCCGGCACCGAATACGACGAGGAACACCGTCAGCAGGGACGGGCCGGCGCCTGCAAGTGCGAACGGAAGCGCCAGGGCGACGCCCAGCAGCGGCCAGGCGATGTAGTCCTTGGTCACCTGGGCCGCCATCTTCCTTCCGGTGCGACGCAACTGCGGGCCAACGGCTTCCATGTGCTTCTTCCGCGTGAAGAACTTGCCCAACTCTAGCTCCTGGATAGCGACGCCCCATTCGAACAATAACGCGAGCAACAAAGCGTAGAGCGGCTGGCCCAAGTGGAAGGGTTTCCAGGGCTGCGCGGCGGACATGCGCAGCAGGCCATAGCCGATGTCCGGATACTTGCAGTCCCTGCACTGCAGAGCATCCAGCGTCAAAGTCATTTCAACGCTGGACTGAGACGCTTGAATGCGATCTCCGAAGGACAACACCTGGGGTCGCTTCGCGCCCGTCGGCAAGTGCCCCGAATGGCTGCGGCAGTTTGGCTCCCTTAAGGATCCTCCCTCGACGTGAACGTGCGCTGGGGCGCTCACGGGGATCGGTGCGAAGTGACTGAACATCCTCCAGGGTGACGAAGGAAGTTTCAAATCCTGCAGAGCGTGCCACCTTCATAACGCTGATACCCAGCCGCTCCGCATGGGCCAAGAGAGCTGGAGTGGAAGTACCAAGTTCATTTGCCAACGTGCAGAGCGGTCGCCATTGACTCAAGAAGTTCTCGACAGACCTCCGGCAGATGCCGTTGATGTGCTTGGCAGAACGAACTACATGTCCAGCAGCCACTAGTGCAGTGCGCGTGAATTTGTAGAACTTAATTTTGTCGGCATACTCAGACGTTCCAGGAGGCTGGAACAGTGAGAGTTGCCAAGACGATTGAGTTGGACGAGACCACCTTGCGGGAGCTTCGTGGGCTTGCCAGGCGTCGTACGGTGGAGGCCAGGCTGCAGCAGCGGGCGCTGGTCATTCTGCTGGCAGCGCAGGGACGGCAGAACAAAGACATTGCCATCGAGGCTGGGCTGGACCGGCGCCAGATTGCGATGTGGCGTGAGCGCTTCCTGGCCGGCGGCATCGATGCGCTGCGCAAGGACGCCCCGCGCAGTGGACGACCGGCCACTATCACCGCCGAGATGGAGTCTCGCATCGTGCAGGCCACGCTGCACGACAAGCCGGTCAACGCCACGCACTGGAGCACTCGCACGCTGGCCGAGCACCTGGGCGTCGGTGCGACGACAATCCGCCGCGTCTGGCAAGGCAACGGCCTGAAGCCTCATCTGAGCCGCACCTTCAAGCTCTCGCGCGACCCACGCTTCGAGGACAAGTTGCTGGACGTCGTGGGCCTGTACATGAACCCACCCGAGCACGCACTGGTGCTCAGTTGCGACGAGAAGAGCCAGATTCAGGCCCTCAACCGCACACAGCCGGGGCTGCCAATCAAACGCGGTCGTGCAGGCACCGTGACCCACGACTACAAGCGCCACGGCACGACCACGCTGTTCGCTGCACTCAACACCCTGGACGGCAGCGTGATCTCGATGTGTCAGCCGCGGCACCGCCACAGCGAGTGGCTCAAGTTCCTGCGGCTCATCGATCGCCGCACGCCCAAGCACCTGAGCCTGCATCTGGTCGTGGACAACTACGCCACGCACAACCACCCCGAGGTGCAGAAGTGGCTGGCCAGCCACCCGCGCTTCGTCATGCACTTCACCCCGACGAGCGCGTCGTGGTTGAACATGGTCGAGCGCTTCTTCCGCGACATCACCGACAAGCGCATCCGGCGCGACAGTTTCACCAGCGTGGCCGAGTTGGAACTGGCGATCGACTTGTACGTGGCCCATCACAACATCGACCCCAAGCCGTTCATCTGGACCGCCAGTGCAACGGACATCCTGGCCAAGGTCACCCGGGCAAAAGCAGCATTGGCGGCGACCGCCGGATAAGTACAGAACAGAGCGGCGCACTGCACTAGGGCGGTCACAACGTCAGCGTGTGTACCCACCAAGCTACCCGCAGCCTTGGCCGAGATGAACTGGCGAGCTGAATCAACGGCTTGTCGAATCCTGAAAGATTCGACGTCCGCGAGGTCAAACATTAACGAGCCCAGCTTGCTACCCGACCTTGCACTGGGCACAATCTTCCCGTCCAAAACCTCACCCAAGAAAATACCTTTGGATCGAACTTCCCCAAGCTTTTTGAGTGCCAGAATTCGATCCAATGATATGAGCTCTTCACCTTCAGAGCTGGGGCCTTGGACTCCATTAGTTGGCTTTCTGGCAATCCCGATCAACCGTTCGGTAAGTGCCTTCAGATCATCTGGCCAGTAGCCCAATCGAACATTTGCAACAGGGTTGCTTGAGTAGTGGCCTGAGCGCTTCAACTGTTGGAGGACGCTCACTGGCAATCCTGACAGCTTCCCGGCCGCGCGAGCTTGGAGGCGATCTTCGCTACGTCTCGGAGTCTGATCCACAACCGAAGCATCTGCGACATAGCGGAAACTCTTGCCAGCTTGAATCGTCTTCGACTGGATGAAGCCTCGGGCAGTCCAATTACGAACGGTGATGGGACGGACGCCTAGGCGCGTCGCTAACGTGACTTCGGAGACGAAGCGTTGCTTGTCAGGTTCTGACCGAAGGAGTTTGTTGTCCACGACAGCCCCGCCCCACTCGTCTTAGTCTGGCGCTCAGCGCAGTCCATCGTCACGCCCTATGTTATCGAGGTGGACAACGCCGGTCAGGTGCGGGCCGTGGGCGAAGCGGCCGCGCCGTACAAGCCGGCCGATGCGCAAATCGCGTTCCACCTGGCGCGCTTCATTGGCGACGTGCGGTCGCTCTCCATCGACCCGATCGTGGTGCGGCGCAACTGGCTCGAAGCCTACGACTACACGACCGACCGCGGTGCCGCGACGCTGAACGATTACGCGCGCACCAATGATCCGTTCTCCCGCATCGGGCAAAGCTCGGTGGCGGTGGAAGTGACCAGCGTGGTCCGCGCCAGCGATGCCTCGTTCCAGGTGCGCTGGATCGAGCGCAGCTATACGAATGGGTCGCCTTCGGGCACCGAGCGGTGGACGGCGGTGCTGTCCGTCGTGTTGCAGCCGCCGCGCACCGAAGAGCGGCTGCGCAAAAACCCATTGGGCATCTACGTCAACGGCCTGTCCTGGAGCCGTGAACTCGAAGCAATGCAAGGAGCAAAACCGTGAAGCCACATTTCCGTAGAACCACAACGCCGCTGATCCTGCTGGCCATGCTGGCGTCTGTCGCAGGCTGCGCCACGCAGGGCAAGCCGCCGCCGGTGATCTCGCTCGACGAGCCCGTGGCCGTCGCTGCAAAGGTCTTGCCTGAGCCTGCGAAGCCCATCGAAGTGGTGGCTGTTCCGGAGCCCTTGCAGTTGCCCGAGCAGATGAAGGCGCTGCCGACCGAGACTGAGTTGAAGCCGGCGCAAGAGCCGGCCGACGACAAGGTGCGTGTCTCCCGCGCGAATGAGGACGCCCGCATCGCGCCGACGCGCGAGGGGTACGTGAATGCGATCCAGGTCTGGCCCTACGCGGACGGAGCGCTGTATCAGGTGTACACCAGCCCGGGTCGTGTCACAGTGATCGCGCTGCAGGAGGGTGAGGAATTGGTGACGGTCTCCGCCGGCGATACTGTGCGCTGGATCGTCGGCGACACGGCCAGCGGCTCGGGGGCCACGCTGCGCGTGAACGTCCTGGTGAAGCCAACGCGCATCGGGCTGAAGACGAATCTCGTCGTCACCACGAACCGGCGCACTTACCTGCTGGAGCTGTCCTCGACGCCACAAGCCTGGATGGCATCGGTGTCGTGGGACTATCCGAAGGATCGGATGCTCGCGCTGCAGAAGCAGGCGCGCGAAGCCCAAGCGGCCGCGCCGGTGGACTCGGGCCTGTCGCTGGAGCAGATCAAGTTCCGCTATTCGATCTCGGGCGACGGGCCCTCGTGGAAGCCGCTGCGTGCGTTCCACGACGGGCAGCGGGTCTACATTCAGTTCCCGGGCGGTATTGCACAGGGCGAGCTGCCGCCCCTGTTCGTGATTGGGGCGCAGGGGGATGGGCAGCTCGTGAATTACCGCTTCCGGTCGCCTTACTATGTCGTCGATCGGCTCTTCGGCGCTGCCGAACTACGGCTGGGTGGGTTCAAGGGCGGCAAGGCCGAGATCGTACGGATCGAGCGCACGGATGGCGCTCAACGCGGGAGCGGATCGTGAGCGAGGCCGGCGCAGCATCCATCAAGGCTGATCCTGAAACGCTGGCGCTGCGCGCGCAGCCGCGCCCTGTCGTTCGCCTGAATCGCCGCGTGCTGGCAGTCGGAGCCGGCACGCTCGCCGCGGCGGTGCTGGGCGGCACGCTCTGGTCGTTGCAGTCGCAGCAGCGCTCCCGTGCTCCTGCGAATGAGTTGTTCAACGTTGATCGCATTGCGAAGTCGGAGAGCCTGGATCGGTTGCCCAAGGACTATGCGGCACTTCCGCCGGTGCAGAAGGCTGCGCCGCCCGTGCTGGGCGAACCGTTGCCTGGCGATCTCGGGCTGGCGATCGTGAAATCGCAGCAGCCGATGGAACAGCGGATGGCGCCGCCTGGTACCGATCCGGCGCAGCTGGCTGCCGAAGAAGCGGCGCGGTCGTCGGTGTTTTTCCGGGGGGCCGGGAGCGGGGCCGGTGGCGGCAGGCCGGCGGCTGCCGCCCCACCTACGACATCAGTGGCCAATCCGAATGCAGGCATTGCCGCTCCGACCCAGAATCCGTTCGATGCAACGGCCGGCGGCACGCTGCCCGCGGTGCCGAACGATCCGACTGCAGCCCAGAACCGGCAGGGTCCGAAGGAGGCCTTCCTGGCGAAATCGGGAGACGGGGCCACGCGCAATCCAGGAACCCTGCAGTTGCCCGCATCGCCGTACCAGGTAATGGCGGGCACCGTGATTTCTGCAGCGCTGGTGACGGGGATCAATTCGGATCTGCCGGGGCAGGTGATCGCCAACGTGACCGAAGCGGTCTACGACACCGCCACGGGGCGGCATCTGTTGGTCCCGCAGGGCTCGCGGCTGATTGGGCGCTATGACAGCCAGGTTTCGTTTGGCCAGCGGCGCGTGCTGCTGGTGTGGACGCGGCTGATCCTGCCAGACACGTCGTCGGTGGCGCTGGACCGTTTGCCGGGGATCGATCCAGCGGGCTATGCCGGGCTCGAGGATGGAGTCGACTGGCACTGGGACCGAATCGTGGCCGGCGCGGCGCTGTCGACGCTACTGGGCGTGGGGGCAGAGCAGGCAGCGCCGGAGAGCCGTACGGACCAGAACGGCAACAGAACGGTGATCGCCATTCGGGAGGGCGCGCAGGACTCGATCAATCAAGTCGGGCAGGATATCACTAAGCGCAACACGAGCATCCAGCCAACGCTGACCATCCGTCCGGGGTTTCCGATGCGGGTGATGGTGAGCAAGGACTTGGTGCTGCGGCCGTACCAGCCATTGTTCTTTGTGCGGGGAGTACCGCAATGAGCGCAGCCAAGCTCCGCCTTGGACCATTGCCAAAGGCAACGACGGTGAGGCTTGCTGTGACCATGCCTGCCGCCCTGAAGGACATGCTCGACCGTTATGCGGCTCAACATTCACAGGCCTACGGCGAGCCGGTTGACGCAGCTTCTCTTATTCCGCACATGTTGGAAGCCTTCATGGCACGCGATCGCGCCTTCAGCAGAGCCGCGGGCAAGCGACCGCCGCCCCGAACTACGACCGGGCACGCTGCAGCAGGTTCTTGATAGATGTCGGCTCCTGCACGATGACGGCATCAACAGTTGCAATGCAATCAGCGTGACAGGATTTCCGTGACGCTGTGGCACGGATGGAGTCGATCATGAGAAAAGGCGAAGAGTCAACCGCTGTCGAGGCCTTTCACCGCGGGCACGTCGAACACTTGCAGAGTTCCGAACAGCGACTCCAATCGGAGGTTCCACTCGCCGTGTCCTACCGGCGCACGATCCGGCGGACGGAACTGCACAAGATGGTGCCGCTCTCCGGAACAACCATCTACGACATGGAGCGTCGAGGCGAGTTTCCGCGCCGGTTCAACCTGACCTCGCGCTGCGTGGTATGGGATCTCGCAGAGGTCGAGGCCTGGATCGAGGCCCGCCGCCAGGTCTCGGACGCCGCGCAAATGAAGCGTGCGCCCTCCCCCGACGTTCGGCAGCGCAAGCGCCGCCCGGTCAAAGCAACGCTTGCGTCGTGATGACCTTCATCGACGGGGGCAGCAAGGTCGGCGTGTGGGACTTGCCTGCCACCCAGGCGTCGATCATGTCGGCCCACTCTTGCAGCATGTGCCGGCGCTGCTCGGCGTACTCGGCCTTGTTGTAGACCCCGCGCGACGAGCGCCCGTCTTCGTGGGCGAGGCACTTCTCGATCCAGTCACTGTTGAAGCCCAGTTCGTTCAGGATGGTCGAGCCGGTACGGCGCAGGTCGTGCACGGTAAAGCCGTCCAAGGGCAGGCCCTTCTCCTTCGCCCGCGCGGCAACCAGTTGCGTCACACGGTTGAGGGTCGCATTGGACATGCACTTGTCGGGCTCATAGCGCGAAGGCAGCACGAACCTGGAACCGCCAGCGCAGGTGCGCAGCGCGACCATGATGTCGAGCGCCTGCTGCGACAGATAGACGTTGTGCGCCTTGGAACCTTTCATGCGCTCCTTGGGGATGGTCCAGAGCGCGTTCTCAAAGTCGATCTCGTTCCAGGTGGCATGGATCAGCTCACCCTTGCGCACCAGGGTGAGCAAGATGAGTCGGAGTGCCAGGCGGATGGTCGGGTACGACGCCACCGTTTCCAGTTGCTGGTGCATCAGTCGGATTTCGACGGGCGACAAGGCGCGGTCTTTCGGCACGAAGGTCGCGATCGACGACGGTCCCACGTCGTCGGCCGGATTGGCCACCTTCTCGCCGTGCAGGATGGCAAACCCATAGATTTGCTTGACGATGTCTCGCACATGGACGGCCGTAGCCGGTGCGCCCCTGCCCTTGACCTTGTTGCAAAGGTCGCGCAGATCGTCCGACGTGATTTCGGTCAGAAGGCGGTTCTTGAAGGCGGGCAGGATGTCGCGGTCGAGGATGCTCTTGCGCATCGAGCGAGTGCTGTCGGCCATCCTGGCACCCTTGGCCCACCTGTCGGTGAATTCCTGGAAGTTCTTTGCCTCCGACAGGCGGCGCTTTTCGCGCTGTTTCTCCTGTGCTGGAGATTTACCGTCAGACACCGCGCGCCGGGCGTCTATACACCTCTCGCGGGCCCTGGCCAACGACAAGCCATCAGCCCCATAACGTCCGATCGTCAGGGTCTCACGGCGGCCGTTCATGCGGTAGTCGTAGCGGAAGGTGACCGTGCCGACCGGCGACACGGTGACGTACATGCCGTCGCGGTCGGTCACCTTGTAAGGGGCCGCCTTGGGTTTCAGGTTCTTGAGAGCGGTGTCGGTGAGCATGGGCGTTCTCCGAGGAGAGAGCACCCTTTACCGTCAAGCGCTCTCAAACTACAAACACGCCCGGAGCCCGCATGAAACCTAGCTTTTCGCCTTGTTTTTTACCGTCATGCGTCGAAACGGGCTGACGGTAGAAATTCTAGACCAAGAAAACGCGATTTGGTCACCGTCAGATCGACCGACACTTTGAGTTGCTTACCACCAATCGTTGCCGATAGACTTCGATATTAAAATACTTATAGATCAACAACTTACGGTGATTTATCGATAGCAGCCGAATGTCCGCGAAATGCGGCAAATCATTCCCACTCGATGGTGGCTGGCGGCTTGGAGCTCACGTCGTAGGTCACGCGGTTGATGCCGCGCACCTCGTTGATGATGCGACCGCTGACCTTCTTGAGCAGCGCGTAGGGCAGCTCGGCCCAGTCGGCGGTCATGAAGTCGCTGGTCTGCACCGCGCGCAGCGCCACCACGTAGTCGTAGGTGCGGCCGTCGCCCATCACGCCCACGCTCTTGACCGGCAGGAACACGGTGAAGGCCTGGCTGGTGAGCTCGTACCAGGTCTTGCCGCTGTGCGGGTCGACGGTGGAGCGCAGTTCCTCGATGAAGATGGCGTCGGCCCGGCGCAGCAGGTCGGCGTAGTCTTTCTTGACCTCGCCCAGGATGCGCACACCCAGGCCCGGCCCCGGGAACGGGTGGCGGTAGACCATGTCGTGCGGCAGACCCAGTGCCACGCCCAGTTCGCGCACCTCGTCCTTGAACAGGTCGCGCAGCGGCTCCAGCAGTTTCAGGCCCAGCTGCTCGGGCAGGCCGCCCACGTTGTGGTGGCTCTTGATAGTCACGGCCTTCTTGCTCTTGGCCCCGCCGGACTCGATCACATCCGGGTAAATAGTCCCTTGTGCCAACCACTTGGCACCTTTTGTTGAAGCACCACTTGAAATGAGTTTGGCGGCTTCCGCCTTGAAGACCTCGACGAATTCGCGGCCGATGATCTTGCGCTTGGCCTCCGGATCGCTCACACCTGCGAGGTGGCCGAGGAACTGGTCGGCCGCGTCCACGCGGATCACCTTGGCGTGCAGCTTGCCGACGAACATGTCCATCACCATGTCGCCCTCGTTCAGGCGCAGCAGGCCGTGGTCGACGAACACGCAGGTGAGCTGGTCGCCGATGGCGCGGTGGATCAGGGCCGCCGCCACGGAGGAATCGACCCCGCCGGACAGGCCAAGGATGACCTCTTCGTCACCCACCTGCTCGCGGATCTTTTCGACCGCTTCGGCGATGTGGTCGCGCATGACCCAGTCGGGGTTGGTGCCGCAGATCTCGAGCACGAAACGCTCCAGCAACGCCCGGCCCTGCACGGTGTGCGTGACCTCGGGGTGGAACTGCACCGCGTAGAAGCGGCGCTCCTCGTCGGCCATGCCGGCGATCGGGCAGCTCGCCGTGCTGGCCATGAGCTTGAAGCCCGGGGGCAGTTCGGTGACCTTGTCGCCGTGGCTCATCCACACCTTGAGCATGCCGTGGCCTTCGGGGGTCGTGAAGTCGGCGATGTTCTTGAGCAGCGCCGTGTGGCCCCGGGCGCGCACCTCGGCGTAGCCGAATTCGCGCGTGTGCGAGCCTTCCACCTTGCCGCCCAGCTGCTGCGCCATGGTCTGCATGCCGTAGCAGATGCCCAGCACGGGAATGCCCAGCTCGTAGACCGCCTCAGGCGCCTTGTCGTCCACCTCGTACACGCTGGCGTGGCTGCCGGAGAGGATCACGCCCTTGAGCTGGCCGTCGGCGGCGAACTCGCGCACCCACTCGCTGCTGACGTCGCAGGGGTGCACTTCGCAGTACACGTGGGCTTCGCGCACGCGGCGGGCAATCAGCTGGGTGACCTGGGAACCGAAATCGAGGATGAGGATTTTCTGGTGCTGCATGGGGTGTCGGTGGTTGCGGCGAGAAAAAGAAAAAGGCCGTCGCGCGGGACGACGGCCTGGTGGGCGGTGGGTTTCACTCCGCCCGGTAGTTCGGGGCTTCCTTGGTGATCTGCACGTCGTGCACGTGGCTTTCGCGGATGCCGGCCGAGGTGATCTCGACGAACTCGGCCTTGTCGCGCATGTCCTCGATGCTCGGGCAACCGCAGTAGCCCATGGCCGCGCGCAGACCGCCGGCCATCTGGAAGATGATGGAAACCACCGAGCCCTTGTAAGGCACCCGGCCTTCAATGCCCTCGGGCACCAGCTTGTCCGCGTTGGGGTTGCCGGTGCTGCTTTCCTGGAAGTAGCGGTCGGCGCTGCCTTGCTGCATGGCACCGATGGAGCCCATGCCGCGGTAGCTCTTGTAGCTGCGGCCCTGGAACAGCACGATCTCGCCCGGCGCCTCTTCGGTGCCGGCGAACATGCCGCCCATCATCACGGTGTTGGCGCCGGCCGCGATGGCCTTGGCGATGTCACCGCTGTAGCGGATGCCGCCGTCGGCGATCATGGGCACGTCGGTGCCCCGCAGGGCGGTGGCCACGTTGTCGATCGCCATGATCTGGGGCACGCCCACACCGGCCACGATGCGGGTGGTGCAGATCGAGCCCGGGCCGATGCCGACCTTGACCGCATCGGCACCGGCTTCCACCAGGGCCAGGGCGGCCGCGCCGGTGGCGATGTTGCCGCCGATCACGTCGATCTGCGGGTAGTTCTGCTTGACCCAGCGCACGCGGTCGAGCACGCCCTTGCTGTGGCCGTGGGCGGTGTCGACCACGATGGCGTCCACACCGGCCTTGACCAGCGCTTCCACCCGTTCCTCGGTGCCCTCACCCACGCCCACCGCCGCACCCACGCGCAGGCGGCCGGCGGCGTCGCGCGCGGCGTTGGGGAAGTTGAGCTGTTTGGTGATGTCCTTCACCGTGATCAGGCCCTTGAGCTCGAAGGCGTCGTTCACCAGCAGCAGGCGTTCCAGCTTGTGCTTGTTGAGCAGTTTCTTGGCCTCGGCAGGCGTGGTGCCGTCGGGCATGGTGACCAAGCGTTCGCGCGGCGTCATGATCTCGCTCACCGGCAGGTCGTAGCGGGTCTCGAAGCGCAGGTCACGGCCGGTGACGATGCCCACCACCTTGCCGGCGTCGACCACCGGGAAGCCGGAGACGCCCAGGTCGTCCGAGAGCTTCATGACCTGGCGGATGGTGGTCTGGGGAGAAATCACCACCGGGTCGCGCAGCACGCCCGACTCGTAGCGCTTGACCTTGGCAACGTGGGCCGCCTGCTCCTGCGCCGTGAGGTTCTTGTGCACGATGCCGATGCCGCCTTCCTGGGCGATCGCGATCGCCAGACGGGCCTCGGTGACGGTGTCCATGGCCGCGGAGACCAGGGGCAGGTTCAGTTGAATGTTGCGGGAGAACTGGGTGGCAAGCGAGGCGTCCTTGGGCAGGACCTGGGAGTACGCTGGCACCAGCAACACGTCGTCGAAGGTGAGCGCTTTGCCGAGGAGGCGCATGGGTAAAGCTCCAAAAGCGTCGATTGTAGCCGGCCGACCTGCGGGCAAACCCGCACCCCCGGCCATGCCCCCGATACCGCTCACACCGGAAAAGCTACCGCTCCGGCGGCTTGTGGCCCCGAATCCCGCAGATGCCCTCATCCGCTGACAGCCCCGCCGCTAAACTGCGCCCATGCCTCAAAAACGCCCTCTGATGCCGTCCTGGCGCCACCCCCTGGTCGCAGGCTTTCTGCTGCTGGCCTGCTCGGTCGCCTCGGCTCAATGGGTCTGGAAGGAAGGCGAGCGCAAGGTGTTCAGCGACACCGCTCCGCCCGCCAGCGTGCCGGAGCAGAACATCATCAAGCGCCCGGGCAGTGGAGGCTCCCTGTCCCGATCCGCCCCGGTCGCGCCGCCTGCCGCCGCTGCCGAGCCCAACGCCGCCGCGCCGGCACCGGGGGCCGCCCCCCAGCTGCCCACGGTCGACAAAGAACTCGAAGCCAAGAAGAAGCAGACCCAGCAGACCGAAGAGGCGCGCAAGAAGGCCGAGGATCAGCGCATCGCCAAGGCGCGTGCCGAGGACTGCGCACGGGCCAAGCAAGCCAAGACCACCCTGGATTCCGGCGTGCGCCTGGCCACCACCAATGCCAAGGGCGAGCGCGAAGTCATGGACGACAAGGCCCGCGCCGCCGAAGCCAAGCGGCTGGACGGCGTGGCACGCGACAACTGCGGCCCGCTGC
The DNA here is from genome assembly GCF_059424305.1 of Hydrogenophaga sp. GW456-12-10-14-TSB4. Classification (NCBI taxonomy): domain Bacteria; kingdom Pseudomonadati; phylum Pseudomonadota; class Betaproteobacteria; order Burkholderiales; family Comamonadaceae; genus Hydrogenophaga; species Hydrogenophaga sp. GW456-12-10-14-TSB4. The sequence continues at coordinate 116,020 of NZ_JBWKZH010000005.1, forward strand.
CCAAGCCAGCCGCCCCTCAGCCTCAGTAACCGGCTTTCGACCCCGGGCGTCGGCGGGCGAACAGCCCTGTGGACCGGGCGCCCTGCCCCATGAATCGCTCGCGGCGGGCCACCTTCGGGTCCACCCTCAGCCCGCGCACCACCTCCACCCGGTCCCCCTCGCGCAGCACGCGCTCCCAGCCTGCCTTGCGCCCCCAGACGCCCAGCGCCAGCGGCTCGGCCTGAATGGCGGGAAAACGTTGCAGCCAGCCGGCCTGCTCCAGCGCCTGGCGCAGGGTGCAGCCCTCGGGCACGTCCAGCACCGCTTCCACCACCTCGCGGGGCGCGGGGGCGTGCATCAGGGTGATCTTCATCGGGCGTCAGTCCGTGCCGTACACCTGATCGGCCCGCTTCACGAAAGCGTCCACGAGGCTGCCGGCAATCTTGTCGAAGACAGGGCCGACCAGCGCGGCCAAGGCCGAACTGGCAAAGCCATAACTGAGCTTGAGATCCACCTTGCAGGCACGTTGCCCGCCATCGCCCAACGGAATGAACTCCCACACGCCATCGAGCTGGGAGAAAGGCCCGTCGACCAGCTCCATGTGCAGCCGGCGGTCGGCCTCGTGCGAGTTGCGGGTGGTGAAGCTCTGGCGCAGGCCGCTGATGGCAATGCCCACCTTGGCGACCATGCCGCTTTCGTGGGTCTCCAGCACCTGCGCCTGATCGCACCACGGCAGGAACTGCGGATAGCGCTCGATGTCGGTGACCAGCGCGAACATTTCATGTGCGCTGTGCCAGAGCAGAACGGACTTGTGAATGGTTTTCATACAATCCGATCCATTGTATTGGCCTGAAACGGCCGCACCTTCCCCTTCATGTCCACCAAAAGCAGCAAAGAATCTTCCACCAAAGGCGTTGACAGCCGCATCGCAGAGAACCGCAAGGCGCTCTTCAACTACGCGATCGAGGAACGCTTTGAGGCGGGCATGGTGCTGGAGGGTTGGGAAGTCAAGGCCTTGCGCGAAGGCAAGGTCCAGCTCACCGACGGCTACGTCGTGATCCGCGAGGGCGAGCTGTTCCTCATCGGCTGCCAGATCAATCCGCTGCACACCGCGTCCACCCACGTGAGCCCGGACGCCGTGCGCACCAAGAAGCTGCTGCTGCACAAGGAACAGATCCGCCGCCTGGTCGGCAAGGTCGAGCAGAAGGGCTACGCGCTGGTGCCGCTGAACCTGCACTGGAAGACCGGCAAGGTGAAATGCGAGATTGCACTGGGCAAGGGCAAGGCGGAGCACGACAAGCGCGACACCATCAAGGACCGGGAAGGCAAGCGCGAGGTCGAGCGGGCGATGAAGTCGCGCAGCCGCTGAAGAAATTTTCCGCGCCACGGGAATAAACCCGTGGGCGCCGGCGTTCATCCCTGTGCAGAGCCTGTCTGCCCTCAACCTCAACGGAGAACGCCATGAAATTCCCGCTTTCCCTGACCCTGGCAGCCGCCCTGCTGGGTGGCTGTGCCTCGATGTCGTCCACCCCGGCCCCCGCCATGGCCAGCGACGGCGTGCTGGTCGGTCCCAACCGCATGACCCTCTACACCTTCGACCGCGACATGGTGGGCAGCGGCAAGTCGGTCTGCAACGGCCCCTGCGCCACCAACTGGCCTCCCCTGATGGCCGGTGGGGGTGACAAGGGCAACGGCGACTACACCGTCATCACCCGCGACGACGGTCAGAAGCAGTGGGCCCTGAAGGGCAAACCGCTGTACTACTGGGCCAAGGACACGAAACCCGGTGACAAGACCGGCGACGGCTTCAACAACGTCTGGCGCGTGGCCAAACCCTGAGCGGTCGCGCCGGCGCCCAGCGATGAAACGGTCCGAGCTGATCGACCAGATTCCCGGCTTGCGCCGCTATGCGCGGGCGTTGACGGGCGATCCCTGGGCTGCCGACGACCTGGTGCAGGACACGCTGGAGCGGGCCTGCGCCAAGTGGCGGCTCTGGACGGTGGGCACGGACCTGCGCGCCTGGTTGTTCACCCTCATGCACAACCTGCACGCCAGCGGCCTGCGCCAGGCGCAGCGCCGCGAAGGCCGTGGCCTGGCCGTGGACCCGGACGACGTGGCGGCCGAGCTGGTCGCGCCCGACACGGCCCAGGACCTGGCCCTGGACCTGCAGCGCTGCCTGCTGCGCCTGCCCGAGGAACAGCGCGTGGTGCTGCTGCTGGTGAGCCTGGAGGACATGAGCTACGAGCAGGTGGCCCGCATCACGGGCAGCCCGATCGGCACCGTCATGTCCCGGCTCTCGCGCGCCCGCACCCGCCTGCAGGCGCTCCTGAACGCAGCGGCGCAGAGTGTGCCGCCCGATGCTGATGCCCCCACCCACCTGAGGCGGCTGAAATAGCGCCGCCCACAAGACCATGGACACGCCCTCCACCCAGCCCCTGACCGACGCCGAGATCAATCGCCTGCTCGACGGCGAAGTGCACGGTGCCGAACGGGAAGCGCTGCTGCACCGGCTGCAGGGCGATCCGCACGGCCGCGAGCGCATGGCCCAGTGGCAGACCCAGCGCGACGCCCTCCGGCGTTTGCACACCGGCTTGCTGCAGGAGCCCGTGCCGCCCGCCTTGCGGGAGGTCGCCGAGCGCGTCGGCGATGCACAGGCGCGCGTGTCGAGCTGGTGGCGCTGGGGCGGCATGGCCGCAGGCATCGTGCTGGCCTTCGGCGTGGGCCGGCTCTCGAACCAGGACTGGCCAGGCGCGCCCGACCTGCACACCCACGCGCCGGCCGCCGCCCTGCCCGCCTTCGCCCGCGATGCGGCCGTGGCCCACGCGGTCTACTCACCGGAAAAACGGCATCCGGTGGAGGTGAGCGCCGGGGAGCAGGAGCACCTGGTGCAGTGGCTCTCGCGGCGAACCGGCAAGGCCCTCAAGGTGCCGCGCCTCGACGCCCTGGGCTACGAACTCGTCGGCGGTCGCCTCCTGCCGGGCGACGCGGGCGCGCGCGCGCAGTTCATGTTCCAGAACGCCCAGGGCATTCGCATCACCTTGTACCTGGGCGCCCTGGACCCTGCCACGGCGACGCCCGAGGCCGGCGAGGAAACCGCCTTCCGCTTTGCGCAGGACGGCCCCGTGCCGGCCTTCTACTGGGTCGATCAGGGCTTCGGCTACGCGCTGAGTGGCCCGCTGAGCCGGGACGCGCTCATGGCCCTGGCCGAGACCGTGTACCGGCAGCTGTAGGCCGGCGTCAGCGCAGGTGGCGCAGCGGGTGCGCGTCGGCCGACCAGGGGCTGTCGAAGAAGGCCGCGACCTGGGCCGGCGTCACGTCTTCCAGCCGGGCCGGGTTCCAGCGAGGCGCATGGTCCTTGTCCACGGCCAGGGCGCGGATGCCTTCCACCGTTTCGCTGGCCGCACCGGGGCGCAGGTGGAAACAGCGGTGCACCATGTCGCGCTCCATGCGCAGGTCGTCGGCCAGGCCCATGCCGCGCGCGCGGCGGATCTGCTCGAGCACCACATGCAGCATCAGCGGCGACCGCTGGCGCAGCGTGACGGCGACCTGGTTGCACCAGGTGTTCTCGGAGGCATCGAGCGCGGCCATGATCTGCGGGATATCGGGCAGAGCGAAGATCCGGTTCATCTCCTGCTGCGGCCACGGCGGCGGGGCCAGGGTGGTGCTCAGGTGGCTCACGCACCAGCGCTCCACCGAGTCGCCGTTCTCGAACGGCGTGCGTTCGAGCGAGGCCCACAGGCCGGGCAGGCGGCCCGAGTCGATGAAGCCGTCGGCCAGACCGCCCGTGATGGCCTCGCGGCCCTTCAGCACATGGCCGGAGAGCGCCAGGTATTCGCCCAGCCGCCCCGAGCAGCGGCTCAGGAAGTAGCCGCCGCCCACATCAGGAAACAGGCCGATGTTGGTCTCGGGCATGGCCAGCAGGCTGCGCTCGGTGATGATGCGCAGGCTCGCACCCTGGCTGATGCCCATGCCACCGCCCATCACGATGCCGTCCATCAGCGCGATGTAGGGCTTGGGGTAGGTGTGGATGAGGTGGTTGAGCGCGTACTCCTCGGTGAAGAAGTCCTCCAGCGCCTCATCGCCGGCCAGGGCCGCCTGATGGAAGAAGCGGATGTCGCCGCCGGCGCAGAAGGCACCGAAAGGTCCTTCCTTGTTGACGCCGCGCACCACCACCGCGAACACCATGTCGTTGTCCCGCCAATCCTGCAGCGTCTGCGTGATGCGGCGGATCATGTCGAGCGACAGTGCGTTGAGGGCCTTGGGCCGGTTGAGGGTGATGCAGCCCACGCGCCCCCGGATTTCGGCAACGACATGGGCTTCGGGTGTCAGAGAGGTCATCTTCGTTCTTCCGTTCAGTCGATCAATGTGGCAGTCGGTCCACGGTCTGGATGCGGGGCGTGCCGGCGCGCGAGCGCCAGCCCAGCAATTCGTTGAGCACCAGGGCGCCGATGACCAGCGAGCCGCCGGTCAACACCTCGGGGCCGGGCACTTCGCCCGCGCCCGCCCAGGCCAGCAGGATGCCGAAGATCACCTCCAGCAAGGCCAGCAGCGAGACCTCGGGCGCTTTGAGCGAGCGGGCGCACACGACGGCCAGCGCGCAGGGGATGGCCAGCTGCACCAGGCCCAGCAGGGCCAGCCAGGCGATGTCGGCACCGGTGGCCTCGAACGGCAGTGCCAGGGGCAGCGTGGCGAGCGAGGACAGCACGCCCCCCAGCAGCACCGAGGGCACGAGGTCGATCTTCTCGCCGTGCGTCTGGCCGCGCTGCACCACGGTCCAGTTGATGGCGCCGGCCACCGGCACGCACAGCGCCGCCAGCGAACCGGCCACCAGGCCGCCGGGCTGCGTGGCGGGGTCGCTGAACGCCTGCAGGAACTGGCTGCCGTACATGTAGACGATGCCCGCGCCGGCCGCGACGATGGCCAGCCAGGTGCGCAGCGCCAGCCGCTGGCCGAGCACCGCGCGCGCCACCAGCGCGGTGAACAGCGGGCCCACCGACATGATGATGAGCACGTTGGCCACCGTGGTGAAGGTCAGCGCCAGCATGAAGGCGGTGAACATCACGCTCCAGCACACGCCCGAGATCCAGAAGGCCTTGGAGCGCGCCAGCACGCCCCAATGGCGCTCGAGCAGACCCTGCGCAGGGTCGTCGGCGACCAGTCCCGCAGCGCGGTCGGCGGCGCGCCACCAGGGCAGGATCACCAGCAGCGAGAGCGCGGTGAAGGCGCTGCGCCAGAACGTGACCTCGAAGCGCGCGGCCGATTCGAGCTGGCGCGAGACCACCCCTGCGATCGACCACATCAGGGTCACCGCGATCATCATGAACACCGCCTGGGTGTGCGTCAGGCGACTGAGAGCACGAAAGGGCATGGTCTGTTCGTAAAAAAGGCCGCGTCCCGGGAGACAACGGCCTGTGCGGAGCGATCAGCCTTCGCGGCTGGCGCGCTTGCGGTCGTGCTCCTTCAGGTGGCGCTTGCGCAGGCGGATGCTCTTGGGCGTGATCTCCACCAGTTCGTCGTCCTCGATGAACTCCACGCCGTACTCCAGCGTGCACTCGATGGGCGGCGTGATCTTGATCGCGTCCTCCTTGCCGCTGACGCGGAAGTTGGTCAGCTGCTTGGTGCGCGTGGCGTTCACCACCAGATCGTTGTCGCGGTTGTGGATGCCGACGATCATGCCTTCGTACACCGGGTCGCCGGCGCGCACGAACATGCGGCCGCGGTCGTCCAGCTTGCCCAGGGCGTAGGTGAAGATTTCACCGTCGTCCATGGAGATCAGCACACCGTTCTTGCGGCTGGCGATGTCGCCCTTGTGGGGTTCGTAGCCGTCGAAGATGTTGGCGATCAGGCCCGAACCGCGCGTCAGGTTCAGGAATTCGTTGGTGAAACCGATCAGGCCACGGGCCGGGATGCGGTACTCCAGGCGCACACGGCCACGGCCATCGGGTTCCATGTTCACCAGCTCGCCCTTGCGCTCGCCCAGGGCCTGCATCACGCCGCCCTGGTGCTGCTCTTCGATGTCGGCCGTCACCATCTCGATCGGCTCGTGGCGTTCGCCGTTGATCTCGCGGAACACCACGCGCGGCTTGGACACGGCCAGCTCGTAGCCCTCACGGCGCATGTTCTCCAGCAGGATGGTCAGGTGCAGTTCGCCCCGGCCCATCACTTCAAAAATGCCGTCTTCGCTGGTTTCCTTGACGCGCAGCGCGACGTTGCTTTGCAGCTCTTTCTGCAGGCGGTCCCAGACCTGGCGGCTGGTCACGTACTTGCCTTCGCGGCCAGCCAGCGGGCTGGTATTGACGCAGAAGTTCATGGTCAGCGTCGGCTCGTCGATCTTGAGCATGGGCAGCGGCGCCGGGTTGAGCGGGTCGGTGATGGTCACGCCGATGCCGATGTCGGCAATGCCGTTGATCAGCACGATGTCGCCCGGGCCGGCTTCGGTCACCTGCACACGGTCCAGACCCTGGAAGGTCAGCACCTGGTTGACGCGGCCCTTGATGGTCTTGCCATCGGCGCCTTCCATCACCGCCACGTCCATGCCGGGCTTGACCACGCCAGCGCTGACGCGGCCCACGCCGATGCGGCCCACGAAGGTCGAGAAGTCGAGCGCGGAAATCTGCAGCTGCAGCGGCGCGCTCGGGTCGCCCTTCTGCGACGGCACGTGCTTGAGCACGGTGTTGAACAGGGCCGACATGTCCGGGCCCCACTGCTCGCCGGGAGCGCCCTCGACCAGCGAGGTCCAGCCGTTGATGCCCGAGGCATAGACCACGGGGAAGTCGAGCTGCTCGTCGTTGGCGCCCAGCTTGTCGAACAGGTCGAAGGCGGCGTTGATCACCTTGTCGGGATTGGCGCCCGGCTTGTCCACCTTGTTGACCACCACGATGGGTTTGAGACCCAGGGCCAGCGCCTTCTTGGTCACGAAGCGCGTCTGCGGCATCGGGCCTTCCTGCGCGTCGATCAGCAGCACCACACCGTCCACCATGGACAGGGCGCGTTCCACCTCGCCACCAAAGTCCGCGTGGCCGGGGGTGTCGACGATGTTGATGTGCGTGCCTTCCCAGCTCACCGCGCAGTTCTTGGCCAGGATGGTGATGCCGCGCTCACGTTCGATGGCGTTGTTGTCCATCACCGTATCGACCACCTTCTCGTGCTCGGCGAAGGTGCCCGACTGGCGCAGCAGCTGGTCGACCATGGTCGTCTTGCCATGGTCGACGTGGGCAATGATGGCGATGTTGCGGATTTGTTTGCTCATGATGTGAGTTCCGGTGAGGTTTCCAGGATTTGCTGTATTTCGGAGGGGCTCAGCAGTCGCCCCGGGATCAGCTCTCCGGCCTTGGTGTGGGCGCTGCCCAGCAACACGGAGGGAGAGGTGGCAGATGGATCGGAAGGCGCGGCAGGCATCGGGCCGAAGACGGCCACGCGCTCGCTGTCGGCCCAATCGCCCCGGCGGCGCACGCCACTGAGGAAGCGCCCGGCATTGTCGGCATCGAGCGTGACGGGGTCGTGACCTTCCAGCAGGCATTGCACCGGCAGCAGCCGGGCCTGGCGGTCCTCTTCGTTCAGGGCCTCCAGCGCGGCCAGCGAGACGCATTGCGAGAGGTCGAACGGGCCGGTGGCGATGCGCCGCAGCAGGATGAGATGGCCGCCGCAACCCAGGGCCTCGCCGATGTCTTCACCCAGCGTGCGGATGTAGGTGCCCTTGCTGCAGCGCACCCGCAGGCGCAACTGGGGGGCATCGCCCTGCAGCTGCATGTCCAGCAGCTCCAGGTCGTGGATGACGACGTGGCGCGCCTCGCGCTCCACGGTTTCGCCGTCGCGCGCGTACTCGTAGAGCGCCTTGCCGTCCTTCTTCAGGGCGCTGTGCATGGGTGGCACCTGGGCGATCGGGCCGGTGAAGCGGTCGAGCACCTCCACCACCTGCCCCACCGAGCAGTTCACCGCGCGCGTGTCGATGACCTCGCCCTCGGCGTCGCCGGTGGAGGTCTTCACGCCCAGGCGCACGACGGTTTCGTAGGTCTTGTCCGCGTCCAGGTGGATCTGGCTGAACTTGGTGGCCGCGCCGAAGCACAGCGGCAACACACCGCTGGCGAGCGGGTCGAGCGTGCCGGTGTGGCCCGCTTTTTCCGCGCGCAGCAGCCATTTGGCCTTCTGCAAAGCCTGGTTGCTGGAGAGACCCAGCGGTTTGTCGAGCAGCAGCACCCCATGCACAGGGCGCCGCTGCACCCTTGTGCGTGGCGCGTGCATGCTCATTCTTCCTTTGAACGAGAAGACACGGCCTTGGAGATCAAGGCGTTCATGTCGGCCGCGCGCTCGGTGGTGCGGTCGAACACGAAGTGCAACGTCGGCACGGTGTGGATGTGCAGGCGCTTGAACAGGCCGTTGCGCAGGAAACCGGCCGCCGCGTTGAGACCTTGCAAGGTCTCATCGGGGTCGCCGGTCAGCAGACTGAAGAACACCTTGGCGTGCGCGTAGTCCGGTGTGACCTCCACCGCGTTGAGCGTGACCATGCCCACCCGCGGGTCCTTGAGCTCGCGCGCGATCAGCTCGGCCAGATCCCGCTGGATCTGGTCGGCCACGCGGAAACCGCGGTTGGGTGTGGATGACGCTTTGCGGGGCATGGTTTACAGGGTACGAGCCACTTCCTTGACCTCGAAGAATTCGAGCTGGTCGCCTTCCTTGATGTCGTTGTAGTTCTTCAGCTTGATACCGCACTCGAAGCCTTCCTTGACTTCGCGCACGTCGTCCTTGAGGCGCTTGAGCGTGTCGATCTCGCCGGTGTAGACCACCACGTTCTCGCGCAGCAGGCGGAAATGCGCGCTGCGGGTGACCATGCCGGAGGTGACCATACAGCCGGCGACCGTGCCGATCTTGGAGGCCACGAACACGGTGCGGATCTCGGCCGAGCCGATGACCTCTTCGCGCTTCTCGGGCGCCAGCATGCCGGACATGGCCGCTTTCAGATCGTCCACGGCGTCGTAGATGATGTTGTAGTAGCGCAGGTCCACGTCGTTGCCTTCGGCCAGCTTGCGCGCGCCCACGTCGGCACGCACGTTGAAGCCGATGATCACCGCCTTGGAGGCGATGGCCAGGTTGACGTCCGACTCGCTGATGCCGCCGACGCCCGCAAACACCAGCTGCACCTTGACCTCGTCGGTCGACAGCTTGAGCAGCGAGGCCGAGAGCGCTTCCTGCGAACCCTGCACGTCGGCCTTGACGATGATGGGCAGCAGCTTGACCTCGCCCGCCGTCATGTCGGAGAACATGTTCTCCAGCTTGGCGGCCTGTTGCTTGGCCAGCTTGGTGTTGCGGAACTTGCCGGCACGGTAGGTGGCGATTTCGCGCGCACGGCGCTCGTCGGTCATGACCATGAAATCGTCGCCCGCCTGCGGCACCTCGGACAGACCCTGGATTTCCACCGGGATCGACGGACCGGCTTCCTTGATGGGCTTGCCGTTCTCGTCCAGCATGGCGCGCACGCGGCCGGAGGTCTGGCCCACCAGGATCACGTCGCCGGTCTTGAGCGTACCGCTCTGCACCAGCACCGTGGCCACGGCGCCGCGGCCCTTGTCCAGGCGCGCTTCGATCACCAGGCCCTTGGCCATGGCATCCACCGGCGCCTTGAGTTCCAGCACTTCGGCTTGCAGCAGCACGTGCTCGAGCAGCGAATCGATGCCCTCGCCCGTCTTGGCCGACACACCCACGAAGGGGGTGTCGCCGCCGAACTCTTCCGGCACCACTTCTTCGGCGACCAGTTCGGCGCGCACCTTTTCCAGGTTGATGCCCGGCTTGTCGACCTTGGTCAAGGCCACGACCATCGGCACCCCGGCCGCTTTCGCGTGCTTGATGGCTTCCTTGGTCTGCGGCATGACGCCGTCGTCGGCCGCGCAGACCAGGATCACGATGTCGGTGGCCTGGGCACCGCGGGCACGCATGGCGGTGAACGCCTCGTGGCCCGGGGTGTCGAGGAAGGAGATCATGCCGCGCGGGGTTTCCACGTGGTACGCCCCGATGTGCTGCGTGATGCCGCCGGCTTCGCCCGCGGCCACCTTGGCACGGCGGATGTAGTCGAGCAGCGAGGTCTTGCCGTGGTCCACGTGGCCCATGACGGTGACGACCGGCGCGCGAGGCAGGGCTTCGCCCTCCTGTTGCGCGGCTTCCAGGTCGGTGAAGGCCTCGGGATCGTCCAGCGCCGCCACGATGGCGGTGTGGCCCAGCTCTTCCACCACGATCATGGCGGTGTCCTGGTCCAGCGGCTGGTTGATGGTGACCATCTGGCCAAGCTTCATCAACTGCTTGATGACCTCGGACGACTTCAGGCTCATCTTGTGCGCGAGCTCGGCCACGGTGATCGTCTCGGGCACGTGCACCTCGATCACCTTGAACTCGGTCGGCGCCACGAAGTTGCTCTGGCCCGAATCGCGCGAATCGCGGTCATTGCGTCGGCCACGCGGGCCGCCACGCCAGTTGGAACGCCCGGCGCTGGTGTCGCCGCGGGTCTTGATTTCCTTCTTCTTGGCCGCGTCGTCCTTCCAGGTGGAGGAGAGGTTCTCGGACTTGACCTCCTTCTTGCCGGCGCCCACACCCGTGGTGGTCGCGGCGGCACCGGCAGTGCCAGGGGCCTTGCCCGGCGCACCGGCCGGCTTGTGCAGCGTGCCCTTGATGCCGGCCTTGGGGTCGGCGGCGGGCGGCGGCTCGGGCTTCTTGGCCACCAGGGTCCGGGCAGGGGCGGACATCATCGCGCGGATGTTGGCGGCCTCGGCCTCGGCCTTGCGGCGGCGCTCCAGCAGGTCTTGCGCGCGCAGTTCCTCGGCCTTCTTGGCCTCGGCGTTCTTCTCGGCCTGCACCCGTGCAGCGGACTCCCGCTCCAGCGCGGCGGCCTTGGTCTCGGCGTCCTTGCTCGCCTTGGCGGCGGCCGCATCGTCCACCGAAACCGGTGCGGCGGCTTCCGCTGCGGCGCGCGCGGCGTTCTCGGCCGCTTCGGCCGCGGCAGCGCGCTCCTGCTCGGCCTTGGCCAGGCGAGCCTCTTCGGCTTCGCGGGCCTGGCGCTTCTGCGTCAGTTCCTCTTCCTGGCGGCGCAGCAGCTCGGCCTGACGGCGTGCGTCTTCCTCGCGGCGGGCCAGCTCCTCGGTGTCGATGGCGGGGGCGGCAGGCGCGGCTTCAGCCGCGGCCTCGGGCACGGCCACCTCGTCGTCGCGCTTGATGAAGGTGCGCTTCTTGCGCACTTCCACCTGAATGGTGCGGGCACGCCCGGTCGCATCGGCCTGCTTGATCTCGGAGGTCGATTTCTTGACGAGGGTGATCTTCTTGCGTTCACCGCCCGCCGTGCCGTGGCTGGCCTTGAGGTGGCCGAGCAGCGACTGCTTGTCGGATTCGGTGACCGCATCGGTCCCGGAAGTCTTGGGCACGCCCGCTGCTGTGAGTTGCTCCAGCAGGACGGAAGTGGGCTTGTTCAGCTCGGCAGCCAATTCGGCGACGGTGGTACTGGTCATGGGTTCTTTTCTCCGCTGGGGCCTCCGCTGGTCAGTTGGTGGATTGCGCTTCGTCACCGGTGAACCAGTGCGCGCGTGCCAGCATGATCAGCGCCGTGGCCTCTTCAGGCGTCTGTGCGGTGATGTCGGTGAGTTCGTCGGTGGCCAGGTCGGCCAGCTCGTCGCGGGTGTGGACGCCAGCATCGGCCAGCTTGGCGATCAGCTCGGGCGTCACGCCCTCGAGATCGCGCAGGTCCTGCGACACTTCCTCGACGCTTTCTTCCCGCGCGATTTCCATCGTCAGCAGGGCGTCTTTGGCGCGCGTGCGCAACTCGTTGACGGTGTCTTCATCGAACGACTCGATCTCGAGCATTTCCTGCAGCGGCACGTAGGCCACTTCCTCGAGGCTGGTGAAGCCTTCCTCGATCAGGATGTCGGCGATCTCCTGGTCCACGTCCAGCTTGGCCATGAACACCTTGCGGATGCCGTCGGCCTCTTCGGCCTGCTTCTGAGCCGATTCGTCGGCGGTCATGATGTTGATGCGCCAGCCGGTCAGCTCCGAGGCCAGGCGCACGTTCTGGCCGCCGCGGCCGATGGCGATCGCGAGGTTTTCCTCGTCAACCACCACGTCCATCGCGTGGCGCTCTTCGTCCACCACGATGGAAACCACGTTGGCCGGGGCCAGCGCGCCGATGACGAACTGCGCCGGGTCTTCCGACCACAGCACGATGTCCACGCGCTCGCCGGCGAGCTCGTTGGTCACGCCGTTGACGCGCGAGCCCCGCACACCCACGCAGGTGCCGATGGGGTCGATGCGCTTGTCGAAGCTGTGCACGGCGATCTTGGCGCGCGAACCCGGGTCACGGGCGCAGGTCTTGATCTCGAGCAGGCCCTGCTCGATCTCGGGCACTTCCTGACGGAAGAGCTCGATCATGAAGGACGGGGCCGAGCGCGACAGCAGGATGGGCGCGCCGCGCAGCGTCAGGTCCACTTCCATGATCATGGCGCGCACGCGGTCGCCGGTGCGGAAGTTTTCCTTCGGGATCATCTCGCCGCGCTTGAGACGGCCTTCGACGCGACCGCTCTCCACGATCAGGTCGCCCTTGTCCATGCGCTTGACGGTGCCCACGAAGATCTTGTCGCCGCGCGACATGAAGTCGTTGAGCAGCATCTCGCGCTCGGCGTCGCGGATCTTCTGCAGGATCACCTGCTTGGCGGCCATCGCACCGATGCGGCCGATCGGCACGCTCTCCACCGGCTTCTCGATGTAGTCGCCCTCTTCGATGTCGGCGAGTTCCTCGCGCGCATCGCTGAGCATTTCCTCGGCATCCGGGTTCTGCAGGCCGGCCTCGTCGGGCACGACCAGCCAGCGACGGAAGGTCTCGTAGGCGCCCGTGTCCGGGTCCATCGCAACGCGAATGTCCACATCGCCCTTGTAGAGCTTCTTGGTGGCCGAGGCCAGGGCGAGCTCCACGGCGCCGAGCACCACGTCGCGCTCCACGTTCTTCTCACGCGAGATCGCATCGATCAGCATCAACATTTCGCGGTTCATTTCACTCGCCCACCTTTCCGAATAGCTTGTCCGTAATCACAACGTTTTCTCTCATTCATCGCGCGGCGCAGCGGCTGCGCCAGGGGCCTGCCGGCCCTTGAAATTCACGATCGGTGCCAGGCGCGCCTGCTGGATGTCCTCCAGCGTGAACGCCAGGGCCTGCAGCGGTGCCGGCACGCGCTTCTTGCTCACGCGCTGGCCCGGCTTGGGTTCGGGCTCATCGCTCCAGACCACCTGCCACTGAACACCGTCTGCGGCGCGCTCGAGCGTGCCGCGAAATTTTTTGCGGTTCGCCGCCACGTCGGTTCCCGTGGCGCCGATCGGCGCCTTCAGGGTCAGGTCAACCACCTGCCCCTCGAACCGCACATAGTCGATCTCGCGCTTGAGCGGGCGATCGATGCCCGGCGAACCCACCTCGAGGCGCCGGTACTCCAGCCCCTCGACTTCCAGCAGGTACTGCAGCTGGCGCGTGACCTTCTCACAATCTTCCACCGTCACGAAACGCTCGGCGGGCATCGGCTGCCCCTCGACCGGCGCCGCCCAGGGCCAATCGATCGTCACACGCAACAGACCGCCGGCAGAGCGTTCGAGCTCCACCAGGTCAAAACCCAGTCCGGTAACGGTCTGCTCTACGATGTCTTGCCAAGCCATTGCGTGTGGTATCTGCCCAGATTCCTGCCCCTCGGCACCCGAGAAGCGAAAAGCGTTCGGCCAAAAAAAAAGGGCCGGTAGTTACCCGCCCATTTGGTCGTGAAGCCAGCATTGTAACGCTTCTGTGCACTCCCTGGCAACCTCACTCAGATGCCCAACGCCCATTGGATGAGGTTCTTGGCCAGAAAGCCCAACATGCCGAAAGAAAGCACCAGAAATAGAACAAAAGTACCGAATTTCCCCGCCTTCGATTCGCGCGCGAGGTTGAGCACGATGAACAACATGTACAGGATGAAGGCGCCGACGCCGAAGGTCAGCCCGAACTGGGCGATCTGGCCCTCGGTGAAACCCAGGACGGTTGCTTCCATCGCTCAGCCCTGCCCGTCCCCGGCGGTGAGATCCCGGTAGGCGTGCCAGCTGGCATGGCCCAGCAGCGGAATCAGCACGATCAGGCCCAGCAGCGCCGGCACCATGCCCAGCCCGGCCAGCAGCGCGATGCACACCGCCCAGAGCGTGGCGGGCCCCGGATGGCTGGCCACGGCGCGCCAGCTGCGGAACACCGCCGTGCTCACCGCCACCGGCCGGTCCACCAGCATCGGCAGCGCCACGAGCGTGGAAGCGAACACGGGGGCGGCCAGCAAGGCGCCCAATATCAGCCAGACCTCGAAGAGGCCGATTTCGCGCACCAGCACCACGTGGCGCAGGAAATCCACCGGCTTGTGGATGGGCACGGGCGACCACAGCGTGATCAGCGCCGCGGAGGTCAGCACCCAGCCGGTGCCGGCCAGGCCCAGCAGGAGAGCGAAGCGCACCAGCCGCGTGTCGCCCGAGCGCCAGAGCGTCCACACCTCGGCCAGACCGACGCGCTGCCCGCGCTCCAGCCCCCGGCTGACCGCATACAGGCCCGTGGCCAGGATGGGCGCGACGATGAGAAACCCCGAGAAGGCGCCGGCCAGCAGCCAGAACCGGTCGCGCGCGGCCCACAGCAGCAAGGCGCCGAAAGCGGTGATCAACAGGCCATGCACCAGGCCCGGCCAGGGGTTGCGGCAGAGGTCGGCCCAGCCGGCCGCCACCCAGCGCGCGGGCGAGGTCCAGGTGACCGGCGACGAAGGCATGTGATCTGCATCCATGGCTTGGCTTTATAGCCTCAAGGCCGGCGCACCCGGCTGATGCAGATCAAGAACGGCCCGGCTTCACACGGCCGCCTGCACCAGCGCCCGCGTGTAGGGATGCTCAGGCGCCCGCAGGACCCGATCCACAGGCCCGCTCTCCACCACCGCGCCGTCCTTCATCACCATCACCTCGTGCGCCATGGCGTGGATCACATCCACGTCGTGGGTGATCAACAGGTAGCTCAGGCCCCGCTCGCGCTGCAACCGCTGCAGCAGGGAGAGCACCTGCTTCTGCACGGTCACGTCCAGCGCGCTGGTGGGCTCGTCGAGCACCAGCAATTGCGGATCGACGATCAAGGCCCGGGCGATGGCCAGGCGCTGCCGCTGGCCGCCCGAGAACTCGTGCGGATAACGCTGCAGCCAGTCGCCACCGCGCTCGGGATCGTCGACCAGCCCGACGTCGGCCAGCGCGGCCACCACCCGCTCGCGCCGCTGCGCCACCGACAGGGCCGGCTGGTGCACCTGCAGGCCCTCGCCCACGATCTGCTCGACCGTCAGGCGCGGCGAGAGCGAGGAAAACGGGTCCTGGAACACCACCTGGATGCGCTGGCGCAAGGCGCGGCCCCGCCCGGCCTTTTTGGCCTTCGCCCAGTCGGTGCCGTCGATCTGCAGGCTGCCTTGATGCGGCAGCAGGCCGAGCGCAGCCAGCGCCAGCGTGGATTTGCCGGAACCGGACTCGCCGATCACCCCCAGCGTCTGCCCCGGGGCGATGGCCATGTCGGCGCCCTTCACGGCCACGAACTCGCCTTTCCTGAACCACCCCCTGAAGCCTGGCAGCCCAACGGGATAGGTCACGCGCAGGCCCTGGGACCTCAACACGGGCGCCGCGTCATCCCGCACCACAGGTTCTGCCACGTCGCGTTCGGGCTTGCTGGCCAGCAGCTTGCGGGTGTAGGGGTGCTCGGGCGCAGCGAACACGTCGCCCACCCCGCCCTGCTCCACCAGGTGGCCGCGCTCCATCACGGCGATGCGGTCGGCGAAGCGGCGCACCAGGTTCAGGTCGTGGGTGATCAGCAGCACCGCCATGCCGTGCTGCCGTTGAAGATCCGCGAGCAGGTCGAGGATCTGCACGCGCAAGCTCACGTCCAGCGCGGTCGTGGGTTCGTCGGCCAGCAACAGCTTCGGCGCGCTGGCCAAGGCCATGGCGATCATGGCGCGCTGGCGCTGGCCGCCGCTGAGCTGGTGTGGGAAGGCGTCGGCGCGGCGCGCCGGCTCGGGAATGCCGGTGGAGGCCAGCAATTCGTGGGACGCCGCCACCGCCTGGCGGGCCGTGAGCCCCTTCTTGAGTTGCAGGACCTCGCGGATCTGGTCGCCCACGGTGTAGAGCGGG
Source organism: Hydrogenophaga sp. GW456-12-10-14-TSB4 (assembly GCF_059424305.1). Taxonomy (NCBI): domain Bacteria; kingdom Pseudomonadati; phylum Pseudomonadota; class Betaproteobacteria; order Burkholderiales; family Comamonadaceae; genus Hydrogenophaga; species Hydrogenophaga sp. GW456-12-10-14-TSB4. The sequence continues at coordinate 132,169 of NZ_JBWKZH010000005.1, forward strand.
TTGAGCGCGCTCATGGGCTCCTGGAACACGACGGCCACCTCGTCGCCGCGCACGCCGCGCAACTGGCGCTCGGACAAGGCGAGCAGGTCCCGGCCTTGCAGCAGCGCGCGGCCCGACACCTCCGCGTTGTGCACCAGGCGCAGCAGCGAGAGCGCAGACACGGTCTTACCGGAGCCCGACTCACCCACCAGCGCGAGCTTTTCGCCGGCCCGGATGGCGAAGTTGATGCCGTGCACCACTTCCTGGCCGCCGAACGCCACGCGCAGATCGCTGACTTCAAGCAGCATGGGGGTCGTCACTTGTCGGCCTTTCTTGGATCCAGCGCGTCGCGCAGCGCATCGCCCATGAAGGTGAGCAGCAGCAGCGTGACCACAAGCACGGCGAACGTGGAAAGAGCGATCCACCAGGCGTCGATGCTGCCTTTGCCCTGGTTGAGCAGTTCCCCCAGCGAAGGTGTGCCGGGCGGCACGCCCAGGCCGAGGAAGTCCAGCGAGGTCAACGCCAGAATCGCCGCGCTCATCCGGAACGGCAGGAAGGTGACCACCGGCGTGAGGCTGTTGGGCAGCACATGGCGCCAGATGATCTGCGCGTTCGACAGCCCCATGGCCCGCGCGGCGCGCACGTAGTCGAGCTGCCGGTTGCGCAGGAACTCCGCGCGCACGTAGTCGGACAGGCTCATCCAGCCGAACAGACTGAGCAGGATCAGCAGCAGGCCCACGCTGGGCGAAAACACCGCCGAGAAGATGATGAGCAGGTAGAGCTCCGGCATGGAGCCCCAGATCTCGATGAAGCGCTGGAAGGCGAGATCGGTCTTGCCGCCGAAGAAGCCCTGGATGGCGCCGGTGATGACGCCCAGCACCACACCGATGGCGGTGAGCGCCAGCGCGAACAGCACGCTGACGCGAAAACCGTAGATCAGCTGGGCCAGCAGGTCGCGCCCGCGGTCGTCGGTGCCGAGCCAGTTGTCCCAGGTCGGCGCCGAGGGATTGGGCGACTTGGCGAAGTAGTTGATGGTCTGCGCACCATATGGGTTGGGCGCGTAAAGGGCCCAGTTGTCGCCCCGGGTGATCTGCTCGCGGATGAAGGGGTCGAGGTAGTCCGCGGGCGTTTCGAAGTCGCCGCCGAACACCGTTTCCGCGTAGTCCTTCACCAGCGGGAAATAGGTGCGCCCTTCGTAGCGCACGATCAGGGGCCGATCGTTGGACAGCAGTTCGGCGAACAGGCTGCCGACCACCAGCACACTGAAGATGAGCAGGCTCCAATAGCCCAGGCGGTTGCGCTTGAAGCGCCGCCAGGCGCGCGCGCCTGGTGAACGGGAGGGGGTGGCGGCCTCAGTCGAATTTGACACGGGGGTCCACCCAGACATAGCAGAGGTCGGCGATCAGCTTGGTCACGAGGGCGATCAGCGTGAAGAAGAACAGCGTGCCGATCACCACGGGGTAGTCGCGCCGGATCACACTTTCGTAGCTCAGCAGGCCCAGGCCGTCGAGCGAGAACAGGGTTTCGATCAGCAGCGCACCCGTGAAGAAGGCGCCGATGAACGCCTGGGGAAAGCCGGTGACGATGGGGATCAGCGCATTGCGGAACACGTGTTTCCACAGCACCTGCCGTTCCGACAGGCCCTTGGCCCGCGCCGTCATCACGTACTGCTTGCGGATTTCCTCCAGGAAGGCGTTCTTGGTCAGCATGGTGGTGACGGCGAAACTGCCCAGCACCATGGCCGTCACTGGCAGCGCGATGTGCCAGAGGTAATCGACGATGCGCGCGCCCCAGCTCAATGATTCCCAGTCGGACGAGGTCAGGCCGCGCAGCGGGAACCACTGCAGCTGCCCGCCGAAGACGACCAGCAGCACCACCCCCAGCACGAAGCCCGGAATGGCATAGCCCACCAACACCAGCAGCGTGCTCCAGAGGTCGAAGCGCGAGCCGGCGCGCACCGCCTTCGCCACCCCCAGCGGCACCGCGATGGCGTAGCTGATGAAGAAGGTCCACAAGCCGAGGCTCATGGACACCGGCAGCTTCTCGACGATCAGCTGCCACACGGTCTTGTTCTGAAAGAAGCTGTTGCCCAGGTCGAAGCGCGCGAAGCGCCCCAGCATCTGCGTCAACCGCTGCAGTGGCGGCAGGTCGAAGCCATACAGCTTCTTGATCTCCTCCAGCCGCTTGGGGTCCACCCCCTGCGACCCTCGGTATCCACCACCGCCGCCACCCGCCTCGCCGCCCGGCCCCATGCTGGCCGCGCGCGACTCCATGACGTATTGCTCCACCGGCCCACCCGGCACAAACTGGATCACCCCGAAGGTGAGGACCACCACGCCGATCAGCGTGGGGATCATCAGCAGCAGCCGCTTCAGGATGTAGGCGGTCATCGTGGCGGTCCCTGATCCGGGTTGCTCCACCAGGTTTCCATGGCCCAGTTCTCGGCCTTCGCGTAGGGCGGCATCGGTTCCTTGAAGCGGGTGCGCCAGGCGCTGTAGACCAGCCGGTGCGCGTAGGTGGTCCACTGGGGAATCAGGTAGTGGCTGTGCATGATCACGCGGTCCAGGGCGTGGCAGGCCGGCAGCAATTCCTCGCGCGAGGTCGCGCCGATGACCCGGCGCAGCAGCGCGTCGACGGCCGGGCTGCGCACGCCGCTGAAGTTGTAGGCGCCCTCGGTCGTGGCCGCCTTGCTGCCGAACAGATCGACCAACTCCTGCCCGGGGTTGTGGGTGCCCGGCGCGTTCATCGTCATGATGTCGAAATCGTAGCGGTCCATGCGCTGCTGGTAGAGCGCGTAATCGACCGAGCGGAAGTGGAGCTTGATGCCCAGTTTCTGCAGGTTCTGGATCCACGGGCCCAGGGTCCGGATGCCGCCCTCGCGGCTGTCCAGGTAGGTCAGCTCCAGGGGCTGGCCCTGGGCGTTGCGCAGCGCGCCGTCTCGGTAGGTCCAGCCGGCCTCGGCCAGCAGGTCGCGCGCGCGCCGCAGGTTGTTGCGCAGCGACTGGCCCTCGCCCACCGTGACCGGCGGCTCGTACATGGGCCCGAAGACCGCGTCCGGAACCTTGCCGCGCCACGGCTCCAGCAGCGCGAGCTCGCCGGGCGACGGCAGGCCCTTGGCCTCGCAGGCGGTGTTGCCGAAGAGGTCGCGCACCCGCGGATAGCCGTTGTAGAACAGCTGCCGGTTCATCCAGTCGTGGTCCACCGCCAGCCCCAGCGCCTCGCGCACGCGCACATCGGCCAGTTGTGGTCGCCGCGTGTTCAGGAAGTAACTCTGGAAACCCGAAGGCAGCTGGTGCGGGAACTCGTGCTTGATCAGCTCCCCGCGGTCGAAGCGGCGGCCGGTGACGCGGCGCGCCCAGTCTCCGGCCGAATAGAAACTCATGAAGTCGAACTCGCCGGCCTTGAGCGCCTCCAGGCGGGCCGTGTTGTCCTTGTAGATCTTGACCGTGATGCGGTCGAAATTGGCCGTTCCGCGCCGCGCCGGCAACGCATGGCCCCAGTAGTTCGGGTCGCGCACATAGGTGATGTCGCGGCCGAAGCGCACCGGCCCGATCTTGTACGGACCGCTGCCCACCGGCGTGTCGGTCACGATCTGGTCGAAGGGCTTGGCCTTGCCGTTCTCCTCACCCCAGCGGCGGCTGAACACCGGGATGCTGCCCACGGTCAACGGCAACTCCCGGTTGGGGCTGGCGAAACGGAAGCGCACCGTCAGCCCGTCCAGCACCTCGGCCGACTTCACCTCCTGCAGCAGGCTGGCGTACTGCGGCGACACGAGCGGTCCGCGCAAGATGTCGAAGCTGTGCTTCACGTCGGCGGCCTGCACCGGGCTGCCGTCGTGAAAGCGCGCCTGCGGCCGCAGGCGAAAGGTCGCACTCAGCCGGTCGGGCGCCACCTGCACGTCCTCGGCCAGCAGGCCATAGCCCGAAGCCGTTTCGTCCATCGACGGCAACAGCAGGGGCTCGAACAGCAGATCGACCAGGTAGGCCGGCGGCGAGCCCTTGAGCGTGAACGGGTTGTACTTGTCGAAGGTGGAGAAGCGCAGGTTGCTCACCAGCCGCAACTCGCCCCCCTTGGGTGCCGCGGGATTCACATAGTCGAAGTGGGTGAACGAAGCCGGGTACTTGAGGTCGTCCCAGAGCGCATAGCCATGGGCCGCCCAGCCGGTCGTGCTCCACGCCCCCAGCGCCACGGCCGCGCACAGCATGGCGAGCCGGCGGCGGGAACGGGTGGGGGAAAGGCGCATGAGACAATTCTGCTGGATTTTTCACTGGAGATTGAACCATGGGTTTTCTAGCAGGCAAGAAACTGCTGATCACGGGCGTGCTGTCCAACCGATCCATCGCCTACGGCATCGCCAAGGCCTGCCACCAACAAGGTGCCGAACTGGCGTTCAGCTACGTCGGTGATCGCTTCAAGGACCGCATCACCGAATTCGCCGCCGACTTCGATTCCAAGCTCATCTTCGACTGCGACGTGGGCGATGACGCGCAGATCGACAAGCTGTTCGCCGACCTGTCGCAGACCTGGCCCACGTTCGACGGCTTCGTGCACAGCATCGGCTTCGCCCCGCGCGAAGCCATCACCGGCGACTTTCTCGAAGGCCTCTCGCGCGAAGCCTTCCGCATCGCGCACGACATCAGCGCCTACAGTTTCCCGGCCATGGCCAAGGCGGCCCTGCCCTACCTGAACGACAAGGCCTCGCTGCTCACGCTGAGCTACATGGGTGCCATCCGCGCCGTGCCCAACTACAACACCATGGGCCTGGCCAAGGCCAGCCTGGAAGCCTCGGTGCGCTACCTCGCCGAATCGCTCGGCCCCAAGGGCATGCGCGTCAACGGCATCAGCGCCGGCCCGATCAAGACGCTGGCCGCCAGCGGCATCAAGGATTTCAGCAAACTGCTCAACCTCGTGGCCTCCGCCGCACCGATCCGGCGCAACATCACCATCGAGGAAGTGGGCAACGTCGCCGCGTTCCTGCTGTCCGACCTGGCCTCGGGCGTGTCGGCCGAGATCACCTATGTGGACGGCGGCTACGCCCAGACCACGGGCGTGAGCCGCGACAGCCAGGCCATGCTCTGAAATGAAAAACGCCCCGCGCCACTGACGTGGCCGGGGCGCTTGGCGGCACGCAAGCCCGGGGGCCTCAGGCCTTCACGCAGTCGGCGAAGTAGCTCTTGCGGCCGTCGTCGCCCACCACTTCCACCAGGCCGTGGATGTCGGTCTCGAAACCCGGGCACTGCAGGTTGAATTCGCGCGCGAACTTCAGGTAGTCCACGATCTTCTTGTTGAACACCTCGCCCGGGATCAGCAGCGGAATGCCCGGCGGGTACGGCGTGACCAGGCTGGTCGTGATGCGCCCTTCCAGGTCGTCGATCGGCACGCGCTCGGTGGTGCGCTGCGCGATGTGCGCAAAGGCATCCGAGGGCTTCATGGCCGGCGTGAGGTCGCTCAGGTACATCTCGGTCGTCAGGCGCGCGATGTCGTAGCGGGCGTACAGCTCGTGCACATGCTGGCACAGGTCGCGCAGGCCCATCTGCTCGTAGCGCGGGTGCTTCTGGCAGAACTCCGGCAGGATCCGCCACATCGGCTGGTTCTTGGCGTAGTCGTCCTTGAACTGCTGCAGCGCGGTCAGCAGCGTGTTCCAGCGACCCTTGGTGATGCCGATGGTGAACATGATGAAGAAGCTGTACAGGCCCGTCTTCTCCACCACCACGCCGTGCTCGGCCAGGAACTTGGTGACGATGGAGGCCGGGATGCCGTTGGCCTCGAAGCGCCCGTCCAGGTTCAGGCCCGGGGTGACGATGGTGGCCTTGATCGGGTCCAGCATGTTGAAGCCGGGCGCCATGTCGCCGAAGCCGTGCCAGTCCTTGTCGTTGAAGGACACGTCCTTCTGCTTGAGCACCCAGTCGCCGGCCTCGCCCATGCCTTCGTCGGCCAGGTCGTCCGGACCCCAGACCTTGAACCACCAGTCGTCCTCGCCGAACTCGGCTTCCACCTTGCGCATGGCGCGGCGGAAATCGAGCGCCTCGAAGATGCTCTCTTCCACCAGCGCACGGCCGCCGGGCGGCTCCATCATGGCCGCGGCCACGTCGCAGCTCGCGATGATCGCGTACTGCGGGCTGGTGCTGGTGTGCATCAGGTAGGCCTCGTTGAAGAGGTGGCGGTCCAGCTTGACGTTCTGCGAATCCTGCACCAGCACGTGGCTGGCCTGGCTGATGCCGGCAAGCAGCTTGTGGATGGACTGCGTCGCGTACACCACCGACTCCATCGGCCGCGCGCGCTTCTTGCCCATGGCGTGGAAGTTGCCATAGAACGGGTGGAAGGCCGCGTGCGGCAGCCAGGCCTCGTCGAAATGCAGGTTGGCCACGTAGCCGTCCAGCATCTGCTTGATGGCCTCGGTGTTGTAGAGCACGCCGTCGTAGGTGGATTGCGTCAGCGTGAGCACGCGCGGCTTCACCGTTGCGGCGTCCACACCCGCCAGCAGCGGGTTGGCGCGGATTTTGGCCTGAATCGCCTCGATCTCGAACTCGCTCTGCGGGATCGGGCCGATGATGCCGTAGTGGTTGCGCGTGGGCTTGAGGAAGACGGGGATCGCGCCCGTCATGATGATGCTGTGCAGGATGGACTTGTGGCAGTTGCGGTCCACCACCACCACGTCGCCCGGCGCCACCGTGTGGTGCCACACCATCTTGTTGGAGGTGGACGTGCCGTTGGTGACGAAGAAGCAGTGGTCGGCGTTGAAGATGCGCGCGGCATTGCGCTCGCTCGCACCGATCGCCCCGTTGTGGTCCAGCAGCTGGCCCAGTTCCTCCACCGCATTGCACACATCGGCGCGCAGCATGTTCTCGCCGAAGAACTGGTGGAACATCTGGCCCACCGGGCTCTTCAGGAACGCCACGCCGCCCGAGTGCCCCGGGCAGTGCCAGGAGTAAGAGCCGTCTTCCGCGTAGTCCAGCAAGGCCTTGAAGAACGGCGGCTGGATACCTTCGAGGTAGCTCTTGGCCTCGCGGATGATGTGGCGCGCCACGAACTCCGGCGTGTCCTCGAACATGTGGATGAAGCCGTGCAGCTCGCGCAGCACGTCGTTGGGCAGGTGCCGGCTGGTCTTGGTCTCGCCGTAGATGTAGATCGGCACATCGGCGTTCTTGCGGCGCACCTCGTCGATGAAGCTGCGCAGGTTCAGCACCACGGGGTCGATGTCGTCGCCATGGCTGAATTCCTCGTCGTCGATCGACAGGATGAAGGCGCTCGCGCGGCTCTGCTGCTGCGCGAACTGGCTCATGTCGCCGTAGCTCGTCACACCCACCACCTCGAAGCCCTCGACCTCGATCGCCTGCGCCAGTGCGCGGATGCCCAGGCCCGAAGTGTTCTCCGAGCGGAAGTCCTCATCGATGATGACGATGGGAAAACGGAATTTCATGTGATTCTCCAGCCGTGTTCAGCCGGCTACGGGGGAAGGGCACCATCGGCGGGGACCCCAACGGTGGCAAAGCAGGCGCGAAGTGTACGGAAATCGCGTGTCGGCCTGCGGAACGCGCCGGCCTTTTGTCGCAGAATGTGGCGCAAGCCAGACATTCCTCTGGCCAGACCCGGGAACTGCGCCCGGGTTCCCCTGGCATTCTGAAGACAGGAGTATTCATGTCGGACTCAACCGTGTGGTGGCTGCTGGCCGGCGCCGCTGTCGCGCTGGAGCTTTTCACGGGCACCTTTTACCTGTTGATGCTTGCCGTGGGCATGGCCGCTGGCGCGCTCGCAGCGCACGCCGGCCTGGGCACCACCGCCCAGCTGATCGCGGCGGCAGTCGTCGGTTCGGCCGCCGTGGTGGGCTGGTACTTCATCAAGAAGCGCGGCGCCGGCGACCCCTCGGTCCGCTCCCTGCGCAGCGTCAACCTCGACATCGGCGAGGTGCTGCAGATCGACGAATGGCACGCCGACGGCACCGCCAGCGTGAAATACCGCGGCGCGCAATGGACCGTGATCCAGCGCCCCGGCAACCCGCCCGTGCCGGGCGCCTACCGTGTGGCCGAGCTGGTGGGCAACCGCCTGCTGGTCGACAAGGTCTGAACGCGAACACGCGTGCGCTACCCTCGCCCCTTCCTGAAACCCTTCTGAGAAGCCATTGCCATGGAAATTGCCGTCCTCCTCTTCATCATCGCCGTCATCTTCATCACACGGTCCGTCAAGGTCGTGCCGCAGCAGAACGCGTGGGTGGTGGAGCGCCTGGGCAAGTACCACGCCTCGCTCGCGCCGGGCCTGAACTTCCTGGTGCCCTTCATCGACAAGGTGGCCTACAAGCACAGCCTGAAGGAAATCCCGCTGGACGTGCCCAGCCAGGTCTGCATCACGCGCGACAACACCCAGCTGCAGGTGGACGGCATCCTGTACTTCCAAGTCACCGACCCCATGCGCGCGAGCTACGGCTCGTCCAACTACATCGTCGCCGTGACGCAGCTGGCCCAGACCTCGCTGCGTTCGGTCATCGGCAAGCTGGAGCTCGACAAGACCTTTGAAGAGCGCGACATGATCAACGCACAGGTGGTTTCGGCCATCGACGAAGCCGCGCTGAACTGGGGTGTGAAGGTGCTGCGCTACGAAATCAAGGACCTCACGCCGCCCGAGGCCATCCTGCGCGCCATGCAGTCGCAGATCACCGCCGAGCGCGAGAAGCGCGCCCTGATCGCGGCCTCCGAAGGCCGTCGCCAGGAACAGATCAACATCGCCACCGGCGAGCGCGAGGCCTTCATCGCCCGCTCCGAGGGCGAGAAACAGGCCGAAATCAACAACGCGCAAGGTGAAGCCGCCGCCATCCTCGCGGTGGCCGAAGCCAACGCCGAGGCCATTCGCAAGGTGGCCGAAGCCATCCGCCAGCCCGGCGGCCAGGAGGCCGTGCAGCTCAAGGTGGCTGAGAAGGCCGTGGAAGCCTACGGAAAGGTCGCAGCCGACGCCACCACCACGCTCATCGTGCCCAGCAACATGACCGAGGTGTCGGCGCTGATCACCTCGGCCATGAAGATGGTCGGCGTGGGCAAGACCAACGCCTGACGCAACGCCACCCTCACGGAGCTGCCACCATGACCTTGTCGCGCAACGTGCTGGGCGGTCCGTTGACGCCCTGCTCTTACGACCCGCTCACCGGCTTCTACCGCGACGGTTGTTGCGAGACCGACGGCGAGGACCACGGCACGCACGTGGTGTGCGCCCGCGTCACGGCGGCGTTTCTGGCCTTCTCGCGGGACAACGGCAACGACCTGAGCACCCCGCGCCCGCAATGGCGCTTCGCCGGCCTCCAGCCCGGCGACCGCTGGTGCCTCTGCGTGCAGCGCTGGCTGGAGGCCCTGCAGGCGGGCGTAGCGCCGCCGGTGGTGCTGGACAGCACCCACGCGGCGGCCCTGGAATATGTGTCGCTGGACGTGTTGCTGCAACACGCCTGGCACAACAAGACCGCCGACGGCAGCCGGGCGGGATAAAGCCCGCAACAGCCTGCTACAATCGCAGGCTTCGCGGAGAGGTGGATGAGTGGTTTAAGTCGCACGCCTGGAAAGCGTGTGTGGGCTAATCCCCACCGCGGGTTCGAATCCCGCCCTCTCCGCCATGACAGTAGCAAAAACGGGCCTCACGGCCCGTTTTTCATTTCAGCGCCTTCCCCCTCAGGGGGCCTTGACTCGCCGCCATTCCCGCGGACTCGAACCGAAAGTCAGCTGAAACCAGCGCGTGAAGGAGGCCTGACGGGAATACCCGACCAGCGATGCGACCTGGCCGATCGAGTACCGCGGGTTGTTCATGTAGCGAAGCACCAGGTTTTTCCGGACGTCTTCCAGCAGTTCTGAAAAACTGGTGCCGCTCTGGTCCAGCTGGCGCTGCAGGGTGCGGGTGCTCAGGTTCATCTGCTCGGCCACGCGCTCGATGCGCGCTTGCTCGATGGGCATCAGCAGATAGATGGCTTTTCTCACCTCCTGAAGCAAGGCGTCCTCGCCGGACGCCTTCAACGGCATGGCGATGCTTTCGGCATACCGCACCAGTTCAGGATCGGCGGCCGGGTTCGGCACGCTCAGATCGCTGCTGCGCAGGACCAGACCGTTGAACTCGCTTCCGTGGTTCAGCGGACAGCCAAAGAACTTCTTGTGCAGGTGCAAGCTCTGGGGTGCGGCGTGCATGAAGTTCACCTCACGCGGACACCAGGTCACCCCCAGCACCGACTGGCATGCCCTGAGCAGAATGCCCGCGACCAACTCGCAGGTTTGCATCTGCGGAATGCGGGCGTCGACGAGCAGCTCAAAACGCAGGACGGTCACCGCTCCGGAGGGCTCCAGCGAGAGCGCCAAGGCGTCGTTGAGCAACCGGCGGTACTGGATGGCGCTCAGCCACATGTCACGCAAGCACGGCTTGTGTCGCATGAGAACACCCAGAACACCGAAGTCGAACAGTTGCCTGTTCTGCGCCATCTGCACGCCGAATGCCGCGCACCCCGACGCTTGCGAAGCCAGCTCCAGCAGGCGACACAAGGCCTCTGACGAGATATGGCGCTCGGGGTCGACCAGCGCGCCGGCATTCAACCCGACCTTGTCCAGCAGCGCATGCGAGTTCAGCCCATGCAGGCCGCAAACATTCAAAAACCCGTTCAGGGTCACCGTTCTGACCAGCGTGTCCATGCGATCGATGAGGTTGAAGTCGGGTGGCGCGAAATGGAAAGAGTTTGGCGCGAAAAGAGAAATATGTTAACGCCATTCCCTCTACATTGCCTGCTTCTCAGCACTGGCCCTGGCGCCGCAACGAAACCGCAATGAACCGAGACAAGCACACAGCAGCCCGCAGGCGGGCGCTTTCATCGACCTGGAAGAGCGCGCCATGACGATGGGACCACGAACGCTTCCGCCATTGCTGGCGTTGTGGTGGGCCACGCCCGCGCGCGCTTCGCTGCTCGAAGGCGGCGCGCTCGACACGCTCGCCAACGCCGTGTCGTGGATCGCTCTCCTGATCGTGCCGGTGGTGCTGATCAGCGGGTTCTGGTGGCTGCACATCATGCCGGAGAAGGTCGCCGAGAAGCGCAAGCATCCGCAACTGGCCGCGATCAAGATCATCTGCCTGCTTTCACTGGTGTTCGGCGGCCTGCTGTGGCCCATCGCGTGGGTGTGGGCCTACACGCGGCCGGTGTTGCACAAGCTCGCGTACGGCACCGACACGCTCGACGAACACGGACACGCGGGCGATGCGCTCGGTCTTGAACCGACGCCGGCGGAGGCGCCTCAGACCACACCGATCACTGAAGACACCGCTGAACTGCGTCGCCGCATCCAGTCGCTCGAAATGCAACTCGCCGCAGCGAACGCGCAGGCACCAAGCCATCGCGGCGCGGAAGAAGGAGACATCTGATGGAGATCATCCTCCTCCTCATCTACTCGGGCATCGCCTGGCTGATCTTCTTCAAGTTCAAGCTGCTGCCCTGGAACTTTGTCAGCCAGGTGATCGTGATCACGTTGCCCATCGTCGGCCTGGCCGCGATGATCCTGGTCCTCAACGTGGTGGCACCGTCTTCGGCCGATGTGCGCGTGGTCAACTACGTCGTCCAGGTCACGCCGCGCGTCAGCGGCCGCGTGATCGAAGTGCCGATCGAACCGAACCGCCCGATCAAGAAGGGGCAGGTCCTCTTCCGCATCGATCCGGAGCCGTTCGAGCAGAAGCTGCTGGAGCTTCAATCGAAACTGCCCGAGCTCGAGGCCAAGATCGACAGTGCGCAGGCCTACCAGCGTGAACTCGACGAACAGTTGAAAGGTGCGCGCTCCGCGCGCGATGCACAGGCGGCCAGGCTGGCGCTCGCCGTCAAGCGCGAAGCGCAGACGCACGATCTGTCGCGCACGGGTGCGGGCACCAAGTTCGACCACGAACAGGCACAGGCCGATGTCGCGAGCCTGCGCGCAGACCTGGCTCAGACGACGGCGAAGGTCGCCCAGGTGCAACAGAAGCTCTCGGCGCGCACGCCGGAAGGTGACTTGTCGGAGGTCGCGCAGGCGCGCGCCTCGCTGAAGCAACTCATGGCGCAGATCGACTACGCGAAATGGGAACTCGACCAGACCGTGTACCGGGCGCCGGCCGACGGCACCGTGGTGAACCTGCAACTGCGCCCGGGCTCGTACGCCGCGCAGTTGCCCATGGTGCCGGTCATGTCCTTCGTCGAGAACGAGCAGTGGATCCTGGCGATGTATTCGCAGAACGAACTGCGCAACATCCAGCCAGGCGACGAGGCCGAGATCGCACTGAAGACCTTCCCGAACCGCATCATCAAGGCAGAGGTCGACTCCATCATCTGGTCGTCGGGCACCGGGCAGTTGCCGCTCTCCGGCACCGTGCCGCAGACCGGCGCCGCGCCGATCCCACCGGGCCGCTTCGCGGTGCGCCTGAAAGCCGTGGGCGCTGACGAGACGGCCTTTCTTCCGATGGGCGCGCAGGGTGCCGGGGCCGTTTACACCCAGCATGGGCACTTCCTGCATGTCATCCGCAAGGTGATCCTGCGCGTCGGCAGCAAGCTCGACCTCTTCGTCTTGAAGCTGCACTGAGGCCGCCACCATGTCGCGTTTTCGCACTTCACTTTCACTCGGTCTGGTGGTCGCCATGCTGCTCGCCGGCTGCGCGACCTCGCCGGAGCCGACCCCCGAAGACACGCGCGCCGACGCGCTCGGCCACGTGCAGGTACCGCAGGCCTGGTCGACACAGGCGGACGCGGCGCCTGTGGAAGCCGGATGGCTGGCGACCTTCGGCGATCCGCAGCTCGACGCACTGGTCGGCCAGGCCCTCGCGCACAACCCCGATCTGGCGATGGCGGCAGCCCGCGTCGAGCAAGCCGACGCACAGGTGGACCTGGCCACCGCCCAGCTGAAGCCGGCGATCGGCCTCCTCGGGCGCGCGGGATCGACATCCGTCTCGGATCTTGTCTCAGCCCTTCATGGCACCATGCTGCGCCTGAGCTGGGAGGTCGACCTGTGGGGCCGCTTGCGCTACCAGCGCAACGCAGCCAACGCGCAGCGCGATGCCAGCAGCGCCGACTTCCGCTTCGCGCAGCAGTCGCTGGCGGCGTCGGTCGCGCGCGCCTGGTTCGTGGCGACAGAAACGGGCCAGCAGGCACAGATCGCCCAAAGGATGGCCATCGATGCAGGGCGTCTGGTCGGCCTGAGCGAGGATCGGCTGCGCGTCGGCGCGGGCACCGAGACGGAGGTGATGGCGGCTCGCGCGAGCCATGCGAACTACCGCGACGCCGCGCAGCAGGTGGCGCTGGCGCACCGCAATGCCTTGCGCGCCCTGGAAATCCTGGTCGGTGGCTATCCCGCCGCCGCCATCGCACCTCGCAAGGAGCTGGCACCGTTCCCCGGCCCGACACCGGTGGGCATGCCCCTTGACGCGCTCGATCGCCGGCCGGACCTGGTGGCGGCGCAGCGCCGCGTCGCTGCGGCCTTCGACCTGGTCGGCGAGGCGAAGGCGTCGTTCTGGCCCTCGCTGTCGCTGTCCGGGGGACTCGGTCGCGTGTCGCGCGAAGCGACGGAGATCCAGAGAAACCTGGAACGCACCACGTCCAGCCTCGGTGCCACCGTCACCCTGCCGCTGTACACGGGCGGCCGCCTTACGGGCAGCGTGCGCCTGCGCACCGCCGAGCAGCGCGAAGCGGTCGCGGACTACGCGCGCCTCGCACTGCAGGCGCTCCACGAGGTCGAGACTGCGCTCGATGCCGAAGCCACCCTGGCCACCCGCGAGGAATTGCTGCGCGTCGCCGCCGAGGACGGCCGCCGCGCCGCAGGCCTGACGGCGGACGCGCACCGCATCGGCAAGTCCGATCTGCGCGGCGTGATGAATCACCAGCTCTCCGCGAACGCCGCGGAAGTCGCCTTGCTGGCGGTGCGGCGCGAGCGCCTGGTGCGCCGCGTCGATCTGCACCTGGCGCTCGGCGGCGACTTCGTCGCCGGCCCCACGCCCGTTACGCCGCCTTCATCAAGTGCTTTCCAATGACCAGCTGCTGGATCTGGGTCGTGCCCTCGTAGAGCCGCAGCAGGCGGACATCGCGGTAGAAGCGCTCCACCTTGTACTCGTTGATGTAGCCCGAGCCGCCGTGGATCTGCACGCCACGATCGGCCACGCGGCCCACCATTTCGGTGGTGAACATCTTGGCGCAGGAGGCCTGCATGCTCACCTCGGCGTCGGGCGCGCCGAAGGGCTTGGCGTCGTAGCGCTGCGCCACCGCCTGCACCAGCGCCCAGCCGGCCTGCAGCTCGGCCTGGCTGTCGGCCAGCATGGCCTGCACCAGCTGGAAGTCGCCAATGCGCTGTCCGAACTGTTTTCGCTGCTGGGCGTAGGCAATGCTCTCCCGCAGGATCCGGCTGGCCATGCCGCAGGCCAGCGCCGAGATGTGCAGGCGCCCTCGGTCCAGCACCTTCATCGCGGTCTTGAAGCCCTTGCCGGGTTCCCCGCCGATGATGTTCGCGGCGGGCACCCGCACATGGTCCAGGTGCACGTCGCAGGTCTTCGTGCCCCGCTGTCCCATCTTCTTGTCGGGCTTGCCAAGTGACAGACCCGGCAGGCCGGCCGGGACGATGAACGCCGTGATGCCCGCCGCGCCGGCGCCCTCGGTCCGCGCCATGAGCGTGAAAGCACCGGCACGCGGGGCGTTGGTGATGAAGCGCTTGGTGCCGCTCAGCACGTAGTCGCTGCCGTCGCGCACACCCCGGGTCTTGAGGGATGCCGCGTCCGAGCCGGCATCGGGTTCGGTGAGGGCAAAGGACACGATCAGCTCGCCGCTGGCGATGCGGGGCAGGTACTCGGCCTTCTGCGCCGGCGTGCCATCCATCAGGATGCCCTGCGAGCCGATGCCGATGTTGGTGCCGACCACCGAGCGGAACGCCAGCGCGGTGTGCCCCAGCTCGTAGGCGACCTCGCATTCCTGCGCCAGGCTCAGCCCGATGCCGCCAAACTCCTCGGGGATCGAGAGGCCGAACAGGCCCAGTTCCTTCATGTCGGCCACGATGTCGGCCGGCACCTCGTCGTGCGCCTCCACCTGGTCTTCCGCCGGCATCAGCCGGTCGCGAACAAAGCGGTGCACGCTCTCCTTGAGCAATTGAAAGGTTTCCGGGTCCAGCGGCATGGGGGCGTCTCCTGTAGGGAGCCGGATTGTTGACCCATCGATGTCGCTTGACAATCACAAAAATCATGAACAATACGTCAAGGATTTTTGACACATAACCCCATGGACTCCAACGCGCTCGTGCTCTTCGTGGACATCGTCGAAGCCGGCAACCTCAGCTCCGCCGCCCGCCATCTGAAGATGAGCCGGGCCAACATCAGCTACCACCTGGCCCAGCTGGAAAAGTCGATCGGCCAGCAGCTCATGCGGCGCACCAGCCGGCGCGTGGAACTGACGGAGGTCGGCGAGAGGCTGTACCGGCACGGCAAGGCGGTGCGCGACGAATTGCTGGCCGCGCGCGAATCCGTGGCCACCTTCGGGCGCTCCCTGCACGGCTCGGTCCGCCTGAGCGTGCCCACCGGCTTCGGGCACCTGGTGATGTCGAGCTGGCTGATCGAGTTCAAGCGCCTCTACCCCGACATCGCCCTGGAGCTGCTGTTCGACAACCGCGTCGACGACCTTCTGCACGAAGAGGTGGATGTGGCCGTGCGCGTGATGTCCGAGCCGCCGCAGCAGCTGGTGGCGACGGAGCTGTCAGCCGTGCGCTACGTCGTCTGCGCCTCGGTCGGGCATGCGCGCTCGCAGGGCATGCCGACCTCCCTGGAAGAGCTGGCGCAGGTGCCCCTGATCACCTCCGCCGTGTCAGGCCGCGAGCTGCGCATCTCCGCCTACCGCGATGAACAGCGGCGCGAGCTGAGCCAGCGCCCCACCCTGGCCTCGGAGAATTTCCAGTTCCTGCGCGAGGCCATCCTGGCCGGCCTGGGCGTGGGGCTGGTGCCCGACTACGTCGTCGACCGCGATGTGGCCGAGGGCCGCGTGGTGACCGCGCTGGACGACTGGCGGCTGAGCGTGTTCGGCACGCGCATGTTCCTGCTGCGCATGCCGAACCGCTTTCAGACCCTGGCCACCCGAACCCTCATCGACTTCATCGTCGGCCAGGTCCGCACCTGGCAGGCGGGGATGCGCGCCGGGCCTGAGCGCGCTTAAGCCACCACCTGCAGGCGCTGGAATCGGCCGCAGGCCTGCACGCATTCCCTCTGCAACCGCTGCACGATGCTGGCCACGGGCTCGATCGCGCGAGCAAAGCCCACGGCCGGGCCCATGGAGAGCATGCCCTCTTCGTGCTGGCCGGCCTGGTAGGCCAGGGTCTGTGTGCGCTCGCCGCTGATCAGCTCACCGAACGCCGCGTAGCTGTTCGCGCCCGTCTGCTCCAGCGCAGCCACCTTGCGCGCGTTGTCGTTGTCGATGATGCGCCAGGTGTCGCCCAGGCTGCCGAGCACGGCGCGGGTGCCGTGCTCGTCGGTGGCCACCACGCGCTGCTTGTAGGCCTCGTGCGCGGGCGTCTCCACCGCCGGGGTGAAGACACTGCCCATGACCACCGCGTCCGCCCCCAGGGCCAGCGCGGCAGCGATCTGCCGGCCGTGGCCGATGCCGCCGCCCAGCGCCAGCGGCACCTGCAGGCGCTCCAGCGCGTAGGCGCCATTGAGGAAGGTGGGCAGCTGGTTGTTGCCCGGGTGGCCGCCCTCTTCCATGCCCACCAGCGTGACCGCGTCCACGCCCATGTTCTGCGCGGCCACGGCATGGCGCACATGGGCGCATTTGTGGACGACCACCGCACCGGCGGCCTTGATCGTGGGCAGCAACGGCGTGGGCGGCAGCCCTGCCGTCTCGAAAATGCGCACGCCCTCTTCCAGCGCGATGCGCAGGCGCGTCAACATCACGTCGTTCTGCGCCACGCGGCGCGAGAGCGTGAGGTTGACACCGAAGGGCTGGCCCTGGGTCATCTCCCGGCAGTCGCGCAACGCCTGGCGAAACGCCTCGTCGGTGCGCGAGCTGCGCGCGGTGATGAAGCCCATGCCGCCGGCGCGCACCATGGCGGCGACCAGGCGCGCGTCCGACAGCCACATCATGCCGCCCAGCAGCAAGGGCCAGCGGATGCCCAGCAACTCGGTGATGCGCGTGGGAAAGCGGTCCGGGACCGTGATGCCCGCGCTCATACGTGCCGCCCCATCAGCAGGATGGGCTGCAGCTCCAGCGCGAGCTGGCGCAGCAGCGGCCCCACCTCGCTCAGCATCAGCGGCTGCGGCAGCAGCGTCGCCGGGCCGCCGCAGCTGATCACATAGCGTTCGCCCGCGGGCAGTTCGATGGCCGATGCCACGGTGTTGATCTGGTGCCGGGGGCGCTCGTGGTACGTGAAGCCGCGCTCCGGGTACAGCGCGACGGCCTGCGCGAGCGCCTGCTGCTCGGCCGGCTCGGTGGCGGCTTCACCGGCCTCGGCCTGCAGCCGCTCACGCTCTTCGGGCGTGCATGAAGCGAGGTAGGCCCAACCGATCGCGCTGTGGAACAGCGGGATGCGCGAGCCCACGCGCAGGTTCATCAGCAGCGGCGAATTGCCCTGGCAACGCAGCAGGTAAACGATGCTGTCGCCGTCCCGGCGCCCCAGAGCCACCGCCACCTGGTAGCGGTCGGCCAGCGACTGCAGCCGCGGCCGGATGACCTCCAGCGCCTCCTGCCCGGCCAGCGCGGCCGCGCCCAGCGCGATCACCGCGGCCCCCAGCTGCAGCTTGTCTTTGCCCGGCACCGGGCTCAGGAAGCCCGTCTTCTGCAGCGTGTGGCACAGCCGCCAGACCGTGGGCTGCGCCAACCCGGTCAGGTGGGCAATTTCCGTGGTGCCCAGCATGCGGCGCTCGGCGTCGAAACAACGCAGCACCTCCAGCCCGCGCGCGAGGGCGGTGACGAACTGGCGGTCAGGTTCAACCGCCTCCTGGGGGGTGCCCTCAGGACCTGTGGGCGTGTCGGTGCTTGACATGGGGATGCCACCTTTCGTATGATCAATTCACTTAGCGAGTTATCAATTCGCTATGCAAATTATAAAGAGAATGACGGACAAAATCAACCCCCTGCAGCCCGCCGTTGCCGCCCTGGCGTCCGGCGGCGGCATCTTCTGGCCCGGCGACAGCCATTGGGGCCCCGATGCGCTGGAGCGCGCCGTTCGGGCCGCCGGCGCGCGCCTGCGCCAGCCCCTGGTCATCACCGACCCGGTGGTGTGGCGCGCCGTCGGCCCGGCGGTGCAAGCTGCGCTCGCCACCGTGCCCGGGCTGTCCTGGCAGGTGTACGACGGCGTGGTGCCCAACCCCACGCTGACCCAGGTGCGCGAGGCGCTCCACACGGCGCGGCGACTGGGCTGCGGCAGCCTCATCGCCGTGGGTGGCGGCAGCGCGATCGACGTGGCCAAGGTGGTGCTGGCCGGCCTGGCCGGCGGCCTGGAAGTGGAAGAACTGCAGGCACCGCACGGCCGGGCCTGGCTGGACGCCCCTGCCACGCCCCAGGACGCCCTGCTGCTCGCGGTGCCCACCACCTCGGGCACCGGCAGCGAAAGCAGCTCGGCCGCGCTGATCCAGGGCGACGACGGCCGCAAGCACCTCTACCGCTCCCTGCGCACCCGCCCCGCGATCGTGGCCTTGCAGCCTTCGCTGACGCTGGGCCTGCCACCCCGCCCCACGGCACACGGCGGCTTCGACGCGGTGCTGCACGCCCTGGGCAGCTGGGTCAACACCGACCCTTCGCCGGTCGGCAAGGCCCTGGCCCTGCACGCGCTGCGCATCTGCCTGCCGGCGCTGCCCGCCGTGCTGCGCGACCCCGGCAGCCTGCAGGCCCGCGCCGACATGCAGATGGGCGCCTACCTCGCGGGCGTGGCCATCGGCCTGAACAAGGTGGACGCGGTGCACGGCATGTGCACGCCGCTGGAAGCGCGGGTGCACCTCACGCACGCGGAAGTGCTGGCCCCGGTGTTCGGCGTGGTGGCGCGCCACACGGTGCAGACCCACGCCCAGCCCTATGCGGAGGCAGCGCGCGCGCTGGGCGTCGCCCGCAGCGGCGACGACCCACAGGACGCGCTGGCCCTGATCGACACGGTCGAAGCCCTGGCCCGGCTCGGCGGCATCGCCACGCGCTTCGCCGATCTGCGCCTCTCGGCGCAGGACGCCGACCAGCTCGCCACCCAGGCGCTGCAGAGCGCCTCCACGCCACTGAACCCGCGCCCGCTGGCGCACGAAGAGATCCGGTCGCTGTACCTGCAGATGGCCCACCCAGGAGTTTCCGCATGAACGTTGTCGATCCCCGTCCCTACGAACTGCTCATCGGCGAGCGCTGGACCGCCGGCGCACAAGGCCGCACCTTCGACACCCTGAACCCCGCCACAGGGCAGGTGCTGGCCCAGGTGCACGAAGCCACCGAGGCCGACGTGGACGCGGCCGTGGCGGCCGCGCACGAGGCCTACACCAAGCACTGGCGCAGAACCACGCCCGCCGAGCGCGGCCGGCTGCTGCGGCGCCTGGCCGAGCTGTTCGAGCGCGACCGCGAAAAGATCGCCTGGCTCGAAACCCTGAACGTGGGCAAGCCCATCACCCATTCGCTGGAGTCGCTCAAGGCCATGCCCGCGTCGCTGGCGTACTTCGCCGGCATCATCCCCGCCGTGCGCGGCGAGACCATCCCGGTGGGCCAGCCCGACGTGCTCAACTTCACCCTGCGCGAAACGCTGGGCGTGTGCGCACTGGTCATGCCGTGGAACTACCCGATGACGCTCACCGTCAACAAGCTCGGGCCGGCATTGGCGGCGGGCAACACGGTGATCCTCAAGCCCTCGGAGGTGACGCCGCTGTCCACCATGGCGCTGGCGCGGCTGTTCGAGGAAGCCGGCTTTCCCCCGGGTGTGGTGAACGTGGTCAATGGGCCCGGCGCCACCGTGGGCCAGCGGCTGGTGACGCACCCGCTGGTCTCACGCGTGTCCTTCACCGGCGGCACCGTGACGGGCGCGCGCATCCTGGCCGCCACCGCCGACGACGTCAAGCGCGTGACCCTGGAGCTGGGTGGCAAGTCGCCCCTCATCGTGTTCGACGACGCGCCGCTGGAGAAGGCTGTGGCCGTGGCGGCGGGCGACCTCATCAAGAACTCGGGTCAGGTGTGCATCGCCTGCACGCGCCTGCTGGTGCAGGACGGCATCCGCGATGAATTCCTCCACCGCCTGCAGCAGCGGCTCGCGACCGTGCGCGTGGGCTCGCCCACCGACCCGGCCACCGAGATGGGGCCGCTGGTGAGCGCGGCGCAGAAGCAGCGCGTCGAGCAGTACATCGAGCTCGCCGCCCGCGAAGGTGCGCAGCCCGCCGCATCCGGACAACGGTTGCCGGACCCGGCGACCGCCACCGGCTTCTTCGTGCAGCCCACGCTGCTGCTGAACTCGCACAACCGCATGCAGTCCGCGCAGGACGAGATCTTCGGCCCGGTGCAGTCGGTCATCGGCTTCAGCGACGAGGCGCAGGCGCTGGCGATCGCCAACGACTCGCGCTACGGCCTGGCCGCCGTGCTGTTCACCCGCGACGGCGGCCGCGCCCTGCGCGTGGCCCACGGTCTGCAGAGCGGCAGCGTCGCGATCAACACCGGCGTGCGCACCTCGTTCGACGCGCCCTTCGGCGGCTACAAGCAGTCGGGCATCGGCAAGGAGCGCGGGCTCGAAGCCATCTACGAAAACACCCAGCTCAAGAACGTCAAGTACGACATGAGCGTGTAAACCCTTTCAACCCAGGAGACCACCAATGAAACTCAGCAAAAAAATCGTTTTCGGCCTCGCGGCGTGCACGCTCGCGGGCAGCGCCCTGGCCGAATGGCCCGACAAGCCCATCCGCATGGTGATCGGTTTCGCCCCCGGCGGTGCGTCCGACATCGCCTTCAAGATGGTGCAGGAAGAACTCGCGCGCCGGCTGGGCCAGCCCGTGGTGCCGGACTACAAGCCCGGCGCGAACGGCAACATCGCCAACCAGGCCGTGGCCACGTCCGCGCCCGACGGCTACACCGCGCTGTGGGCCAACGTCGGCCCGCTGGCCGTCAACACCTACCTCTACAAGGGCGTGAAGATCGACCCCGGCAAGGCCTTCGTGCCCGTGACGCAGCTCACCGACTCGCCCCTGGTGGTGGTCGTGCCCAAGTCCTCGCCCTACCGCACCATGCAGGAGCTGTTGCAGGGCATCAAGCAGACGGGTGCCACGATGTCCTACGGCTCGGCCGGCCACGGCAGTTCCATGCACATCGCCGGCGCCTCGCTGGCCCTGGCCCTGAACGCGCCCATGACTCACGTGCCCTACAAGGGCAGCGCGCCGGCCATCCAGGACCTGCTGGCCGGGCGCCTGACCTTCATGGTGGACAGCCGCTCCACCACCGCCCCGTTCATCCAGGACGGCTCGCTGCGCGCCCTGGCCGTCAGCGGCGGCAAGCGCGCGGCCGACATGCCCGAGATTCCCACGGTGGAAGAGGCCGGCGTCCCCGGCTTCAAGGTGACCACCTGGCAGGCCGTCGTCATGCCCGCGGGCACGCCCAAGCCCATCGTCGACAAGTTTTCCAAGGCGCTGCGCGAGACGCTGGAATCGCCCGAGGTGCGCGAGCGCTTTGCGCGCATCTACACGCCGCTGGTGGGCAGCACGCCCGACGTCTTCGCGAAGTTCTGGGAAAAGGAACGTGCCGAGGCGAAGACCCTGGTGGAAACCGCCAAGCTGCAGATCGACTGAGCTTGCTTTTGAATGGAATGACCGATCATGGATCTCGGACTGAAAGATGGCACCGCCTTCATCACGGGCGGCGCGGGCACGCTGGGCTTGGCCATGGCCCGGCGCTTCGTGCAGGAAGGCTGCAACGTCGTCGTGTGCGACACCAACCAGGAGGCGATTGACGCCGCCTGCGAAGAGCTGACCGCCCTGGGCGGCCAGGCGCTGGGCGTGCGCGCCGACGTGACCAGCAAGGACGAGGTGGGCCTCGCCGTGCAGAAGGCCACCGACCGCTGGCAGAAGGTGGACGTGCTGGTCAACAACGCGGGCTTCGCGCGCGACAGCTACCTCACCCGCATGCGCGAGGAAGACTGGCACGCGGTGCTCGACGTGACCCTGCTCGGCGCCTTCCATTGCTCGCGCGCCGTGCTGCCGCTGATGATGGCGCAGCGCTACGGCCGCATCGTCAACATCGCCTCGCGCGCGCACCTGGGCAACCCGGGGCAGACCAACTACTCGGCGGCCAAGGCCGGCCTGATCGGGTTCACGCGCTCGCTGGCACTGGAGTCGGGCAAGTTCGGCATCACCGCCAACGCCGTCGCACCGGGCGTGATCTCCACACCGCGCATGCAGCAGCGGCCCGACTACGCCGAACTCACCGAACGCGCGAAGTCCAACACGCCCGTGGCCCGCCTGGGCGACCCGGCCGACGTGGCCGCCACCGTGGCCTTCCTGGCCTCGCGGCTGGCCGGCTTCACCACCGGCGAGACCGTGCACGTCACCGGAGGGCGCTACGCATGAACCCGCCCTTCGACCTGGACGAACACCTGGGCCGGCGCCTGTACTTCGACGACCTGCAGACCGGCCAGGCCTGGGAGAGCCCGCGCCGCACCATGACCGAGGCCGACGTGGTGCAGTTCGCGGGCCTCTCGGGCGACTACAACGCGCTGCACACCGACGCCGTGTTCGCCGCCGAACACCCCTTCGGCCAGCGCGCCGCGCACGGCCTGCTGACCCTGGCCATCGCCTCGGGCCTGACCACCCGCATGCCGGTGTACCGGCTGATGGACGGCGCCCGCCTGGCGCTGACCGAACTGCGCTGCCAGTGGCGCCAGCCCGTCTTCATGGGCGACACCCTGCACGTGGAGCTGCGCATCGGCGAGAAGACGCTCTCGAAAAAACGCCCGGGCACCGGCCGCGTGGCAATGCACCGCACCGTGAAGAACCAGCGCGGCGAGGTGGTGGTGGAAAGCGAATGGACCACACTGATGAAGTGCAGAACGGAGGCCGCATGAGCAGCGCCGTCCGCTTCGACGACCTCGCGGGCCTGACGCAGCCGCGCTCCGTGATGGTCGTGGGTGCCTCCACCAGCCCCGGCACGCTGGGCCACACCACCGTGCTCAACCTGCTGGAGCACTCGGATTTCAGCGGCGAGGTGCACCTCGTCAACCCCAAGGGCGGCGAGCTGATGGGCCGGCCGCTGCACCGCAGCGTCGCCGATGTGCCGGCCCAGGGCATCGACGTTGCCCTGCTGCTGGTGCCCGCCGAATCGGCCATCGCCACGCTGAACGCCTGCGCGGCCCAGGGCGTGCGCTACGCCATCGTGTTCACCGGCGGCTTTGCCGAGCTGGGCGAAGCGGGCCGCTCGGTCGAGGCCGAGATGCGGGCGCTGGCCGAGCGCACCGGCATGCGCATCTACGGCCCCAACTGCGCGGGCATGACGCTGCTGGCCCCGCGCCTGGGCCTGACCTTCTCGACCGAATTCCGCAACGACGGCCGCAGCGGCGCGCTCTCGCGCATCGGCCTGGTGACACAGGGCGGTGGCCTGGGCCGTTCGCTGATGCAGGGCGACGAGCGTGGCGTGCGCTTCTCGCGCTGGTTCTCCACCGGCAACGAGGTCGATCTGGACAGCGCCGACTTCATCCACTGGCTGGCGAACGATCCCGGCACCGACCTGATCTGCACCGTGATGGAAGGCATCAAGGACGGCGCACGCTTCGTGGCCGCAGCCCGGGCCGCGCAACGCGCCGGCAAACCCCTGATCGCGCTGAAGATCGGCCGCTCCGATTTCGGCAAGAAGGCCGCCCAGTCGCACACCGCCTCGCTGGCGGGCGAGGACGTGGTCAACGACGCGGTGTTCTCGCAGTACGGCGTGATCCGCGTCGAGGACCTGGACGAGCTGCTCGACGTGGCCAGCCTGATCTCGCGCGTGGGCGTGCGCAGCCTGCAGCGGGTCTGCGTGTACTCGTCGTCGGGCGGCGCTGGCGTGCTGTCGGCCGACAAGGTGGGCGAAGCGGGCCTGGCCATGGCCACGCTGAGCGAGGCCACCGTGGCCGAGATGGCGAAGCACGCGCCCTCCTACGCCGCACTGACCAACCCGGTGGACCTGACCACCAAGGCGCTGGTGGACCCCGAGCTGGCGCGGCGCTGCCTCACGCCCTTGTTCGCCGACCCCGGCGTGGACGTGGTGCTGTACCCCATCACCTCCAACTACGCGGCCAGCACCGAAGGCCTGGTGCGCAACATGCTGGAAGTGGCGCGCACCGGCACCAAGGCCTTCGTGCCGGTCTGGATGAGCAGCCGGCGCGGCCCGGCGCACGAGCTGCTGGTGCGCGAAGGCTTCGCGCCGATCTACAGCCTGCGCAACGCCACGCTGGCCTTGCAGCGCTGCAGCGGGTACGCACAGCAACTCGGCGCCGCCGACGAGCCCGAGGCCGTGGTGGTCGGCGGGCCCTCCCCGACCGTGCCGCTGCCCTGCAACGAGACGCAGGCCAAGGCGCTGCTCGCGCAGCACGGCGTGCGTTCACCGCAGGAAGCGCAGGCCGCCAGCGCCGAAGAAGCCGCCGCGCAGGCGCGCCGCATCGGGTTTCCGGTGGCGCTCAAGCTGGTGGCCGACGGTGTGCTGCACAAGAGCGAGATCGGCGGCGTGGCCCTGCACCTGGGCGACGCGCAACAGGTGCGCGAGGCCTTCGAGCGCATCCTGGCCAACGCGCGCCGGCACCTGGTGCCGCCGCAGGCCATCCGCGGCGTGCTGGTCTCGGAGATGGTGACCCACGGCGTGGAGATGCTGGTCGGCATCCACCGCGATGCGGTCTTCGGCCCGGTGCTCAGCGTGGGTGCCGGTGGCGTGTGGGTGGAGGTCGAGGCCGATGTGGCCCGCTGCCACCTGCCGGCGGGCCGCGCCGTGCTCGAACGCGCGCTCGACAAGACGCGCATCGCCAGGCGGCTCGCCAGCCACCGCGGCCTGCCCGCGCGCGACCGCGCCGCGCTGCTGGACGCCATGCAGCGCATGGCCGCCCTGTTCCTGGGCCTGGGCGAGCGCGTGCGGTCCCTGGAAGTGAATCCGCTGGTCGTGCTCGACGACGGCCAGGGCGTGGTCGCCCTGGATGCCGTGATCGAGTGACGCACCGGCCCACCTGATACCTCAAGCAAAGGAAACATCACCATGTTCAACAGCCAGATCGGCGGGGGCGACGCCCATTCCATCCTGGTGCGGGGCCATGACCTGGTCAACGACCTGTTCAACCGCGATTTCATCGACGTGCTGGCGCTGGAACTGCTCGGCGAGTTCCCCAGCCCGCCGCTCAAGCGCATGCTCAACCTGTTCCTGGTCAGCGCCACCGACCACGGCCTCACGCCCAGCGCGCTGTCATCGCGCCTCACGCTGCACGGCGCCCCCGAGGCCATGCAGGGCGCGCTGGCCGCGGGCCTGCTCGGTGCGGGCAGCCGCTTCCTCGGCGTCATCGAGTACAGCGCGCGCTTCCTGCGCGACGCGCTGCCCCCGAAGGACAGCTACACCGACGAAGAGCTGCGCGCGTGCGCCGAGGAATGCGTGCGGGCCAACAAGGCCGCCAAGCGCAAGATCCCCGGTGTCGGCCACCCCATCCACGTCGACGGCGACCCGCGCTGCGAGCGCATGTTCGAGATCGCCCGCGAGTGCGGCTACTACGGCGTCTACTCGCGCTTCGCGGTGGAACTGGCGGCGGCGGCGGCCCGCCTGTCAGGCCGCAAGATCCCGCTCAACGCCACCGGTGCCAAGGGAGCCATCGTGCTCGACATGGGCCTGACGCCCGAACTGGGCAAGGCGCTCACCATGATCGGGCGCACCGTCGGCCTGATGGCCCACATCATCGAAGAGCAGAAGAACCCCATCGCGCAACAGGTGTGGGACATGGCCGCGGGCCACGCCGCGCACAGCTGAGCGGGGTTCGGCCCTCAGGCGGTGGCCACGGGCAGGCCTGCTGCGCGGCGGCGGCGCTGCTGCCAGATCGAGGCCGCAAAGACCACCAGCCCCCCCACCGCCAGCAGCGCGCCGACCCAGCCGGTCGATGTCCAGCCCAGGCCGCCCGCGATCGCCAGACCGCCCAGCCAGGCGCCCAGGGCGTTGGCCAGGTTGAAGGCGGAGTGGTTGAGCGCCGCGGCCAGTGCCTGCGCTTCACCCGCCA
Organism: Hydrogenophaga sp. GW456-12-10-14-TSB4; assembly: GCF_059424305.1. NCBI lineage: Bacteria > Pseudomonadati > Pseudomonadota > Betaproteobacteria > Burkholderiales > Comamonadaceae > Hydrogenophaga > Hydrogenophaga sp. GW456-12-10-14-TSB4. The sequence continues at coordinate 158,286 of NZ_JBWKZH010000005.1, forward strand.
CATCCATCAGACGGATCTGCAGCGCCGGCGCCAGGGCCACCACGGTGCCCACCAGCAGCACGTTGAGCGACACGGCGGCCGCGTAAGGCGCGGTCACCAGCATGAGCAGGAGCACCAGCGCCGACCACACCAGCGTGCCACCGATGGTGGGCAGCAAGGCCTTGTCGGCCAGGCGCGCGCCCACGAGGTTGCCGGCGATCATGCCGACGCCGAACAGCGCCAGCACCAGCGGGATGGCACCGAGCGAGAGGCCGGTCACTTCGATCAGGGTCGGCTTGATGTAGCTGAACACCGCGAACATGCCGCCGAAACCGATGGCGCCGATGCCCAGCGTGAGCCAGACCTGGGGGTTGGTCAGCGCCGAGAGCTCGCGCAAGGGGCTGGCGCCTTCGGGCGCCGGCAGGTTCGGCAACGCGCGGTGGACCATCACACTCGCCAGCAAGGCGATCACGCCCACCAGCACAAAGGCACTGCGCCAGCCCCAGTGCTGCCCCAGCCAGGCCGCCACCGGCACGCCGATGAGCGTGGCGCCGGTCAGTCCCAGCATCATCAGGCCCACGGCCTGGGCCCGGCGCCCCGGTGGCACCAGCGAAGCGGCCACCAGCGAGGCCACGCCGAAATAGGTGCCGTGCGGCATGCCGGCCAGGAAGCGCAGCAGGTTCAGGCTCCAGTAACCCGGAGCCGCCGCACTGGCCAGGTTGCCGAGGGCGAACAGCACCATGAGCAGGACGAGCAGCAGGCGCCGCGGCCAACGGGCGGTGAGGATGGCCAGCAGGGGCGCCCCGACCACCACGCCCAGGGCGTAGGCGCTGATCACATGACCGGCCTGCGGGATGCTGACCTGCAGCGTCGTCGCCACCTCGGGCAGCAAGCCCATGATGACGAACTCGCCCGTGCCGATGGCAAACCCGCCGAGCCCGAGGGCCCAGACAGTGGAGCGAAAGGCAGGATGGGTGGCGGTGTCGCCCGTGGGGGCCAGGGAGGGTGCGGCGGACATCCGGCGATCATGCTGCAACGCAGCATTCCCCGCCGGCCAGGGGTTTTATGCCACCACGTGCCGCATGCGGTCGAGGTCGCGCCGGTACCGGGTGGCGAGGCTGATTTTCTGCTTGTCGTTCAGGATCTTGCCGGAGAGCTGGAAGAACTTGCGTTCCTCTTCCCGCAGGTGGTGGTGCACCTCGTGCGACAGCTTCCTGGCCAGCGCCGGCCAGGCCTGCGGCTTGTCGCGCGCCGCTTCCAGGGCCTCCACGCATTCATCGATCTCATGGTGCTCGTGCAAGGCGTGGCGCGACGAATCCAGCCCCATGTCATCGAACAGGATCTGGGCGTACAGGTAGCGCTCTTCGGCGGCGGCGTGGGCGGCCAGTTCGATGCGCAGTGCCTTGAAGATCTCCTGGGCTCGGGGATCCTCGGGTTTGGTGCGCAGGAGCCGCCGGCACAGCGTGCGCTGGGTCTCGTGGCTTTCGCGGAGGGCTTCGTAGATGTTGTCCATGGGGATCTCCTGAATGAACGCCAGTCTAGAAAAGCAGGCCATGCGGGGGTGTCAGCAGACGTCCCCCATGCCTGTAGGACAGCGCGCCACGTCCTGCGTCAGACGAAAAAAAGCCACCGCAAGCGGTGGCTTTTTTGGGATCACAGACCGATCAGCGAATCACGGCCAGCGTGGTGCGGTTGCCGCCCTTGTAGGTCATGAGCGTCAGGGCACCGTTCTTGATGTCGCCCTTTTCGTCGAAGGCGATGTTGCCGGTCACGCCCTTGTAGTTCGTGGCCTTGAGCGCGGGCAGGTAGACCTTGGGGTCGGCCGAGCCGGCGGTGACCATGGCGTTGACCAGCACCTTCGTGGCGTCGTACACGTACGGGGCATAGACCTGCACGTCGGCGTTGAACTTGGCCTTGAAGTCGGTGCGGAACTTGTCCATGCCAGCCTTCTGTTCGCCTTCCACGCCACCGGCTTCGGCGCAGAAGACCTGGTCGTCGGCCAGGCCGTCGGCAGCCAGCTTCGGCAGCTCGGTCGAGCAGATGCCGTCGCCGCCCATGAACTTGGCGTTGATGCCGAGCTGCTTCATCTGCTTGAGCATCGGGCCGGCCACGGCGTCCATGCCGCCGAAGAACACCACGTCGGGCTTCTTGGCCTTCAGGGTGGTCAGGATGGCGTTGAAGTCGGTTGCCTTGTCGTTGGTGAACTCACGGCCCACCACCTTGCCGCCCGCAGCAGCCACACCTTTTTCAAACTCGTCGGCCACACCCTGGCCGTATGCGGTGCGGTCGTCGATCACGGCCACGCTCTTGGCCTTGAGCGTTTCCACGGCGTACTTGCCCAGCGTGCCACCCAGGTGCACGTCGTCGGCCACCACGCGGAACGCGCCGGCGTAACCCTGGCGGGTGTACTTGGGGTTGGTGGCGGAGGGGGAGATCTGGGGAATGCCTGCGTCGTTGTAGATCTGCGAGGCGGGGATGGTCGTGCCGGAGTTCAGGTGGCCGATCACGCCGGCGACCTTGGCATCCACCAGCTTGGTGGCGGCGGCGGTGCCTTGCTTCGGATCGGCGGCATCGTCTTCCGCCAGCAGCTCGAACTTGACCGCGTTGCCACCGATGGTCAGGCCAGCGGCGTTGAGCTCTTCGATCGCCATGCGGGCGCCGTTTTCATTGTCTTTGCCGAGGTGGGCGATGGCGCCGCTCGTGGGACCAACGTGACCGATCTTGATGACCTGAGCGGCCGGAGCGGGAGCCGCAGCAGGAGCGGCCGCGGGCGCAGCCTCTTCTTTTTTGCCGCAAGCGGCAAGAGCGACAGCCGCGGCGATGACGGCCAGTTTGGTGTTCAGTTGCATGGTTTTCCTCGGAAAAGGATGGAAGTTGGAATGCGGAGGGAACTTTATTTCTCCACGCCCATAAAGATACTCCAAAAAACCCCCAGATTTCGCATCGCGCAGCACCTGTGGTATTGAACGAGGGTTTTCCCAAAGGCACATCACACCATTGAATGCACCATAAGACCGGCGCATGCAGCCGGCCGGGCAGGCACGGGCCCGCGCTCAGTCCTGCGGGGCGAGCTGCAGATCGTGCCGCTGGGGCTCGATGCCTTGCGCCTTGTAGCGCTTCCAGCGTTCGCGCGCGTGCCCGCGGTCGTTTTCATCGCCGGTCACCACCTCGATGACGCGCGCGAAGCGCTCGTAACCTGCGGGCATGTCCAGGCAGAGGTTCACCAGCACCGTGGCCTCGCCGGACGCGGGCACCTCGCTGGCGATGTGGATGGGTGAGCGGGCCTGCACCCTGGCAGCGTCCGCCGGTCCGCTGTGGGGGATGAACTCGCCATTGCCCATCGTCCAGAGCGCGGCATCCAGCGCAGCCCGGTCCCGCTCCTCCACGCACACGGCCACGCGCGCGCCGCGCAGGTAGGCCTTTCTCAACAGGCGGCAGGCGTAGCCCAGCTTGTCGGGTGCATTGAAATGGAAGGCCACCTCGGTCATGGTGTGTGTGCCGGGCTCAGGCCTTGCGGGCCTTGGCGGTCTTCTTCGGCGCGGCGGCAGCCTGGTCGATCAGGTATTGCAGCAGCAGGGGAACCGGCCGGCCGGTGGAGCCCTTGGCCGCCCCGCTCTTCCAAGCGGTGCCGGCGATGTCCAGGTGCGCCCAGGGCAGCTCGGCCGTGAACTTCTGGAGGAACTTGGCGGCGGTGATGGCGCCACCCGCACGCCCGGCCACGTTGCCCATGTCGGCGAAGTTCGATTTGAGGCCTTCAGCGTACTCATCGTCCAGCGGCAGGCGCCAGCACAGGTCCTGCGCGGTGTCGCCGGCCTTCTGCAAGGCCTGGGCGAGGTCATCGCGGGTCGAGAACAGCCCCGAGCGCACGCCCCCGAGCGCGATCACGCAGGCACCGGTGAGGGTGGCGATGTCGATCACGCTGTGCGGCTTGAAGCGCGCGGCGTAGGTCAGTGCGTCGCACAGGATCAGGCGACCTTCGGCGTCGGTGTTGAGAATCTCGATGGTCTGCCCGCTCATGCTGGTGACCACGTCGCCTGGTTTCACCGCCATGCCGTCGGGCATGTTCTCGCAACTGGGGATGAGGCCCACCACATTGATGGCGGGCTTGAGCTCGGCCAGGGCGGCGAAGGTGCCCAGCACGCTGGCCGCGCCCCCCATGTCGAACTTCATTTCGTCCATCTCCGCTGCCGGCTTGATGGAAATGCCCCCGGTGTCGAAGGTGATGCCCTTGCCCACCAGCACCACGGGGGCGCTGGTCTTGGCCGCACCGCTGTAGTGCAGCACGATGAAGCGCAGAGGCTCGGCCGAGCCCTTGGCCACGGCCAGGAAAGAGCCCATGCCCAGGGCTTCGACCTGTTTCGGGCCGAGCACGTCCACCTTCAGGCCGGGCTTGCGGCCCAGCTTGCGCGCCGCCTCGGCCAGCATGCTGGGCGTGGCGTGGTTGGCCGGCCGGTTGGCCCATTCCTTGGCGAACTCCACGCCCGTCACCAGCGCACGGCCGGTGTCGAAGCCGCTGCGCACGGCCGCCGCGTTGTCCACGCCCACCACCACCTGCTGCAGCGTCCGGGCCTTGGCCGTGGGCTTGGTGGTGGTGTAGGTGTAGGTCGCGTCGGCACAGGTCTGGACGGCGGCGCGCACGGCCTCGTCGTCCGCCTTGAAGAGGCTGAGCACCAGGCCCAGCTTCTGGATGCCGGGCTGCTTGAGCGAGCCCATGCCCGCCCCCACGGCCTTGCGCACCGAGGCGGCCGAACCGTCGCCCACCCGCACCAGCACGACGCGCGGGGCCTTGATGCCCGCGGGGCGGTAGCAGGCCAGCTGCTTGGCCACCCCGGCTTCCAGGTCGCCCAGTTTCGTCGCGCTGGCCACCAGTTCCTGCAACACGCCGCCGGCCGACTTCACGGGGGCGGTATCGGGCACCAGCACCAGCAATGCGTCGGCCGTCAGTTGGGCGGCCTGGGTGGGCGAGAGGGATTTGAGTTCAAAGTCCATAATCGTGTTTTCCTGTTCTCGATCGATGTTATTCCATTCTTCCATCCGCAAAGAGCTGGCACGCAGCTTCGGGGCCACCCTGGTGGTGCTGTTCACCATCGTGCTGACGATGCTGCTGATCCGCACGCTGGGCCTGGCCTCCAGAGGCAGCGTCGATCCGCAGGAGATCGCGCTGGTGCTGGGCTACACGGTCATTGGCCGCATGCCCACCATCCTCACGCTGGCGCTCTTCATCGCCATCGTCTTCACGCTCTCGCGCATGTACCGCGACAGTGAAATGATCATCTGGTTCTCCAGCGGCCGCTCGCTCGGGGGCTTTCTGCGCCCCGTGATGCGTTTCTCGTGGCCGATCCTGGTGGTCATCACCGTGATGGTGTTCTTCGTCTGGCCCTGGGCCAACGCGCAGACCGACCAGTTGCGCGACCGCTTCGAGCGCCGGGGCGATCTGGAGCGCGTGGCGCCCGGGCAGTTCCAGGAATCGTCGAGCGGGCGGCGCGTGTTCTTCATCGACAAGGACACGGCCGACGGCACCGAGGGCCGCAACATCTTCATCTCCAGCACCGAAAACGACGGCCGGGAGACCGTGACGTCGGCGCGCTCGGGCCGCATCGAGTGGCTCAATGAGCAGCAGTTCCTGATGCTCAACAACGGCCAGCGCCTGGAAACCCCGGCCGACCAGAGCAACCTGAAGGTGAGCGAGTTCGAGGAGTACGGAACCCAGATCGGGGTGTCCGCCATCAGCCAGCGCGGCGAAGCCCTCAAGGCCCGCACCAGCTGGGACCTGATCCGCGACCCCACCCGGGCCAACCTTGGCGAGCTGGGCTGGCGCATCGGCATGGCGCTGACCGCCCTGAACTTCGTGCTCATCGCCGTGGCCACGACCACGGGCAACCCGCGCGCGGGGCGGGGCGGCAACCTGTTCTTCACCCTGTTCGCGTTCGTGTTCTATTACAACCTGCTCAACCTGGGCCAGAGCTGGGTGGCCAGCGGGCTGTTCAGTCTCGGGGGCTACATGGTCGGCCTGCACGGCGGTGTTTTCGTCGTCACGGTGCTGTGGTTCTTCAAGCGCCACCACAACCTGAGCCTGCGCGGCTTGCTGAGCGCCCGGCGCGCGCAGCGCAGCGCCACCGCAGGAGCGGGCGCATGAGAACCATCCGCCGCCTCATCTATGGCGAGGTTTTTGCGGCCGTGGCCTTCGTGCTGGTGGCGTTCCTCTCGCTGTTCTTCTTCTTCGACTTCGTGGACGAGCTGCCCGCCCTGGGCAAGCCCTCGGCGCTCGATCCTTCGCTGGTCTACGAAGTGCCTCATGCCCTGCTCTATGTGGCGTTGCTCATGCCGAACCGGGTCTACGAGCTGCTGCCCATCGCCGTGCTGATCGGCTCCGTCTTCGTGCTCGCGCGATTGGCACAGGGATCGGAATACACCATCCTGCGCACCAGCGGCCTGGGCCCCTGGCGGGCCTTGCGCATGCTGCTGGGCCTGGGCGCGGTGTTCGTGGTGCTCACCTTCGCCATCGGTGACTACCTGGCCCCCTTCTCCGACAAGAACGCCCAGCTGCTCAAGGCGCGCTACCAGGGCAACATCAGCCTGGGCCAGACCGGCGCCTGGCTGAAGGAAAAGCAGCCCTACAGCAACTTCTCGGTCAACGTGGGCACCATGTCGCCCCAGGGCGAGCTGGGCAATGTGCGCCTCTTCGAGTTCAACAACCAGGGTTTCCTGGTCTCCACGCTCCATGCCCAGACCGGGCAGATCGAGGCGGACGATTCCTGGACCCTGCGGCAGGTACAGCGCCGCGAATTCGACACCGCGGGCCAGGGGTCCGGGCGCGTGCAGCGCGAAACGCTCGATACCCTGCGCTGGCCCAGCGGCATCAACGCCGAGATGGTGTCGGTGGCCCTGCTCAAGCCCGAGCGCATGCGCACGGCCGATCTGTTCGGCTACATCCGCCACCTGGAGGCCAATGGCCAGACCGCGCAACGCTACGAGATCGAGTTCTGGCGCAAGGTGTTCTACCCGCTGAGCTGCCTGGTGATGGTGGTGCTCGCGCTGCCCTTCGCCTACCTGCACTTCCGCTCGGGCAGCATCACCGGCTATGTGTTCGGCGGCGTGATGATCGGCATCAGCTTCTTCCTGCTGAACAACGTGTTCGGCTACATCGGCAACCTCAATCAGTGGCAGCCCTGGCTGGCCGCGGCCTCACCGGCCTTGATCTACTCCGTGTTCTCGCTCGGCGCCTTCGGGTGGCTGGTGCTTCGGAGGTAGTGGCCATGCTCGGTGTGATCGTTTTCGCCCACGGGTCGCGCGACCCCCTGTGGCGCCAGCCGGTCGAGTCGGTGGCCCAGCAGATCGCGCGCCGCGATGCGTCGGCCCTGGTGTCCTGCGCCTACCTGGAGCTCAGCGAGCCGGACATCGCCACCGCGGCGCGCCAGCTGGTGGCCCGGGGCGCGACGCGGGTGCGCGTGCTGCCCCTCTTCTTCGGCATGGGCAAACACGCCCGTGAAGACCTGCCGGTGCTGATGGCCCAGCTGGCCGCCACCCACCCCGCCGTGACCTTCGAACAACTTCCTGCGGCCGGCGAAGACCCCCGCCTGACCGCCCTGCTCGCGCAAATCGCGCTGGAGACCACCGCATGAACCTGCACCAGTTCCGTTTCGTGCAGGAGGCGGTGCGCCGCAACCTGAACCTCACCGAGGCCGCCAAGGCCCTGCACACCTCCCAACCCGGGGTCTCGAAGGCCATCATCGAACTCGAAGACGAGCTCGGCATCGAAATCTTCGCGCGCCACGGCAAGCGCATCAAGCGCGTGACCGAGCCGGGGCAGCAGGTGCTCAAGAGCATCGACATCATCCTGCGCGAGGTCAACAACCTCAAGCGCATCGGCGAGCAGTACTCGGCCCAGGACAGCGGCACGCTGTCCATCGCCACCACCCACACCCAGGCGCGCTACGTGCTGCCCGGGCCGGTGGCCGCACTGCGCCAGGCCTACCCCAAGGTCGGCATCAGCCTGCACCAGGGCTCGCCCGACCAGGTCGCCAAGATGCTGATGGAGGAAGTGGCCGAGATCGGCATGGCCACCGAGTCGCTGGTGAACTACCCCGAACTGGTCACGCTGCCCTGCTACGAATGGCAGCACGTGCTGGTGCTGCCGTTCGACCATCCCTTGCTGGAGCGCGAGCGCATCACGCTCGACGACCTGGCCCAGGTGCCGCTGGTGACCTACCACCCCAGCTTCACCGGCCGCACCCGGATCGACCAGGCCTTCGCCCTGCGCCACCTGCAGCCCAACATCGTGCTCGAAGCGATCGACTCGGACGTGATCAAGACCTATGTGAAGCTGGGCATGGGCGTGGGCATCGTGGCCGAGATGGCCATGCAGGGCGAGAACCAGACGCCCGACCTCGTCGCCCGCCCTGCCGCGCAGCTGTTCGGCCACAACCTGGCGCGCGTGGCCTTCAAGCGCGGCACCTACCTGCGCCACTTCGTGCTGCGCTTTGCCGAACTGCTGAGCGACCGCCTTTCGCGCGACCTCATCCTGCGCGCCATGAGCGGCACTCCGGACGACTACGAGCTGTGACCCCATGAGTTCCCTCCCTC